>JAZQNT010000492.1:0-2761 GCA_045627505.1 Nocardioides sp. | reverse complement strand
ACCCTCGTCGGAGAGTCGCGTGGTGTGCAGCTGCAGGTCGTCAGTGGCGGTCACGTCGCCATTCTCCCGAACCGTCGCCAGCATCCGCGAACCTGGGGACCTGACGGGCGGGTCCTGACGGGTCCCGACGTCAGACGGTGGAACCGAGCGGGTGGCTCAGAAGTCGAAGCCGTCGAACATGTCGCCGATCCCGCCGAAGGCGTCACCCACGCCTTCACCGACACCACCGATGGCGTCACCGACACCCTCGCCGACACCACCGATGGCGTCACCGATGCCGCCCAGTCCCCCGGAGAACATCATGCCCATGAACATCCACTGCATGGGCCCGAAGGCGCCGTAGTAGCCGGCGGCGTACGGCTGGTAGGCGCGCCCGCCCTGCCAGTAGGGAACGCGCTGTGCCCCGACCATGACCTTGCGGACGTCGGGCTCGGCACCGGCACGCACCCGCTCGGCGTCCAGGGCGCATGCGGGCACCTCCCGGGTGGCGCCACCGGGCGGGTTCCAGGTGACGTCATCGACCGAGGGGCCGTGACGGGGGTCGAAGAAGCACGGGGGACGACGGGTGGGCAGCGGCTTTCCCTCCACCCTGGCCCGGACGCAGGCCATCGCGTAACGGCCGTCTTCCAGGATCTGGGTGACGTGCTTGACCTGCTCGGGAGCGGTGATCCGGGTCGCTGCGACCTTCGCCGACTCGTAGGCGTCCAGCGCCCGGTGGTAGTCGGCGTTGGCGCCGGCGTCGAGGTCCCGGCCGGCCATGTCGAGGTCCAGCTCCTGCAGCTCGACGCCGAGCGCCGTGACGTCCTCGTCCACGAGCCTGCGGACCGGGGCGAGTTCCGCCTCGGCCCTCTCGGCCGCCTTCTGCTTGGAGCGGTTTGACGTGACCACGACGGCGGCAACGGCTCCAGCCACCAGCAGTAGAACGAGGAGTAGATCCATGACTTGAGTCTAGGCCCGGTCGGCAAGCCCCCTGCGCGTGCGCGAACGTCGTGTCCGATCTCCGGAGACCCCGGCCAGCAGGCACCGTCCGGCACGGACGAGGGCGCCCTTCGCCCGGCCGGCAGCACCCCCGGGCGGCACAGCTCAGCGGTAGTCGTGGAACCCCTGCTTGGTCTTGCGCCCGAGGCGGCCCTGGGCCACGACCTGCTCGAGCAGCGGAGCCGGGGTGAACCCCGCGTGACCGAACTCGGCCAGCAGCTCCTTCTGGATGGCGAGCGAGACGTCGTTGCCGACCACGTCGAGCAGTTCGAAGGGTCCCAGTGGGAGCTGGGCCTGCTCCTTGATCGCGCTGTCGATGACGGAGAGGGCGATGCCCTGCTCATGCAACTTCACGGCATCGTTGAGGTAGGGGAAGAGCAGGGCGTTGACGATGAACCCGGCCCGGTCGCCGCAGGAGACCGCCACCTTGCCCAGCGCAGCACACAAGGCTCGGACGGTTTCGTCCACCTCGGGCGCCGTCTGCTCGGTGGTGACCACCTCGACCAACTTCATCACCGGGGCGGGGTTGAAGAAGTGCATCCCGATGACCGACTCCGGACGCGAGGTGGCCGCGGCGCACGCCTTGATCGGCAGCGAGGAGGTGGTGGTGGCCAGCACGGCGCCGGCCTTGGTGATCCGGTCGAGGTCGCCGAAGAGCTCGGTCTTCACGTCGAGCTCCTCTGCGATCGCCTCGACCACCAGGTCGGCGTCGGCGAGCGCCTCGCGCGAGGTGGCGCCGGTGATGCGGCCCAGCACCTGGGCCTTGGCGTCCTCGGTCAACTTCCCGCGCGAGACGGCCTTGTCCAACGATCGGGTGATGCCGGCAACCACGGCGTCAAGCTTCTCCGTGGTGCGGCCGACGAAGACCACGTCGTAGCCAGCCTTGGCGAAGACCTCGACGATGCCCGAGGCCATGGTGCCGGTGCCGACGACCCCGACGCTGCGGATCTCGTGTCGCAACTGCGCGGCCGGAGAGTCAGTGGCCTCCGCGCCTGCATCCACGCTGCTCGCGCCCTCGTCAGCGAGCCGCTGGAGGAGGTCGGCCGGACGGTGGAGCTCGTCGCCGGTCTCGGCGAAGCGCGCGGCCAACTGGTCCCGCACCGCGGCGATGCCCAACTGCTCGACCACGGCGAGCGGCCCGGCCGGGTAGCCACAGCCGAAACGCATCGCGGCGTCGATGTCGTCGCGCGAGGCGTACCCCTCGGCGTACATGCGCACGGCGTGGTTCAGGTACGGCAGGACCAGCAGGTCCGTGATCTGCTCGTTGCTCACTGCGGTGGTCTGGGTCATGGAGGGCATCCTGCCGTTATTACCAATTAGTAACAAGACCCGGATTTGGGACGCAGGGGTGAAGCACGTCACATCCTCACGCACCCTTGACGCAACGCGCGAACACGCGCGGAAACAGAGGCAGCACCACTCCCCCGGTAGATTGCAGCCACGTGAGACTCGTCGTTGCCACTTGCCAGATCGACTACGCCGGACGCCTGACCGCGCACCTGCCGTCAGCCAAGCGTGTCCTCATGCTGAAGGCCGACGGCTCCGTCCTCGTGCACAGCGACGGCGGCTCGTACAAGCCGCTCAACTGGATGTCCCCGCCGTGCACCGTGCAGGAAGACCTCACCGTCGACGGCCAGATGGAGTGGACGGTCACCTCGAAGACCGACGACACGCTCCGCATCGTCATCACCGAGGTGCACCACGACTCCACCCACGACCTGGGGGTGGACCCGGGCCTGCAGAAGGACGGCGTCGAGAAGCACCTGCAGGAGCTGCTCGCCGA
>JAZQNT010000491.1:0-2070 GCA_045627505.1 Nocardioides sp. | reverse complement strand
TGTTCGAGCGGCGCCTGAAGCGCCGCGGCGACCAGGAGTGACCCGAAGACCGGTGACTCAGCGACCGGTGACTCGAAGACGCGTGGCGTCCGTCAGCGGACCGGCTGTGTCTGGTCGGCGATCTGGTCGGCGGTCTTGCGCGAGCACTACACCGACGTAGCACAGGAGCCGGCCCCGAAGGGCCGGCTCCTGTCACATCACGTCACGTCACCGGGCGGGTGTCGCGGGCGCCGTCGAAGGCGCGCCGGGCCCACTCAGAGGGACAGGCCCAGCGCGGCGTCGAGGAGACGGTGCACCACGCTCGCGGCATCCGGGTCCGAGGCGTCGGCCAGGCCGGCGGTGCCGAGGGTCTGGTCGACCCACTCGTCCACCAGGGCGACGGCTCGCGGTGCGTCGAGGTCGTTCGCGAGTGCGGCCAGGACGCCCTCGACGACGGGGAGCGCGGGAGCCCCTGCGCCCAGGGAGAGCGCGCGCCGCCAGCGCTCGAGCTGGTCCACGGCGGCGAAGAGCTGGGTCTCGTGCCACTCCCAGTCGCTGCGGTAGTGGTGGGAGAGCAGGACCAGACGGATCGCCATCGGGTCCACGTCGCTGTTGCGCAGCTGGGAGACGAAGACCAAGTTGCCCTTCGACTTCGACATCTTCTCGCCGTCGTAGGCCACCATGCCGGCGTGGGCGTAGGTCTCGGCGAATGCCTTCCCGCTGGCGACGTGCGCGGTCGAGGCACACATCTCGTGGTGCGGGAACACCAGGTCGGAGCCACCACCCTGGACGTCGAAGGCACCGCCCAGGTAACGCTGCGCGATCGCGGTGCACTCGATGTGCCAGCCCGGGCGGCCGCGGCCCCACGGGCTCTCCCACGAGGGTTCGCCCGGACGCTCGGCGAGCCACACGAGTGAGTCGAGGGCGTCCTCCTTGCCCGGCCGCTGGGGGTCACCGCCACGCTCGGCGAAGAGGGACAACATCTCCTCGCGAGGAAGGTCGGAAACCTGGCCGAAGGCGGAGTCCGTGGTCGAGCGGAAGTACAGGTCGCCCTCGAGCGAGTAGATCGCGTCGGCAGCCTCAAGACGCTGGATGTACTCGATCACCAGCGGAATCGACTCGACCGCCCCGATGTACTCCGCAGGCGGCAGGACGCGCAGCGCGCGCATGTCCTCACGGAACAGCTGGGTCTCGCGCTCGGCCAGCTCGACCCAGTCGACCTTCACCTTGTTCGCACGTTCGAGCAGCGGGTCGTCGACGTCGGTGACGTTCTGGACGTACGTCACGTCGTGTCCGGCGGAGCGCCAAGCACGGTTCAGGAGGTCGAAACCCACGTAGGTGGCCGCGTGCCCCATGTGGGTCGCGTCGTACGGGGTGATGCCACAGACGTAGAGGCGGGCGGGCCCCTCGGGCGACGTGGTCACCGTGAGACCAGTGGCCGTGTCGTGGATCTTCACCTCAGGGCCGGAGACCGGCAGGACGGGGACATCCGGGGCAGACCAAGCGCGCATGTCGCAGAGCCTACCTAGAAGGGTGGCCAGGGCACGGAGGGCCACCGTCCGTCGGGTGCCGGGAAACGTCCGGCCTCCACCAGGGACGCCAGCCGGCGTTGGGTCTCCCGGGCCTCGGCGTCCGAGAGCAGATCGCGGACACGCGCTCCCAGGTCGCCCTCCAGCGCCTCGGAGAGCCTCCCCAGACCCGCCAGCTCCTCGGCGTCCAGAGGTTGCTCGACCCATCCCCACAGGACGGTCCGCAGCTTGGGATCGACGTGGAAGGTGAGCCCGTGGTCGATGCCGCGCACCGACCCGTCCGGGCCGGTGAGCACGTGACCACCCTTGCGGTCGGAGTTGTTCACGACGATGTCGAGGATGGCCAGGCGCCGCAGCTGCGGGGCATCGCGATGTACGACGGTGACCGGGTGGCCCGCCTCGTCCTCGCCGCTCAGCACGGGGATCCAGCCGGACAGCTCGGTGTCGGCCGGCACCACGTCCACCCACGCAGGCGCCTCCTCGTGCTCCACCCACTCCTGGACCGAGCCGAGGCCGTGCGGTCCGTCGCGCAGGACCGTGGGCGGCACCAGGTCCCAGCCGA
>JAZQNT010000490.1:0-7712 GCA_045627505.1 Nocardioides sp. | reverse complement strand
GGGCGGTGCCGAACAGGGCGGCGGCCACCAGCACCGCTCGCCACGGCCCGACCGGGCCGAGCACCTTGAGCACCATGCCGCGCCAGAGCAAAGTCGGATCGTAGCCATGTCGTTCTGTGAGCCAAGGAGTTGTCCCTCTCTATTGTCTTCCTAAGACCGCTTGGCCTCCGACTTGGGCGGTGCCGAACAGGGCGGCGGCCACCAGCACCGCTCGCCACGGCCCGACCGGGCCGAGCACCTTGAGCACCATGCCGCGCCAGAGCAGCTCCTCCGTCACCCCGGTCAACAGGTAGCCCACGGCCAGGGTGAGCACCCGACCTCCGCCGGACGCTCGACTCCGAAGGCCAGTGGCAGCAGCGCCAACCCGAGGGGCACGACCAACCAGCCGCTCCCCCGCCACTGCCGCGGCCCGACGACGGCGACGTCGGCCCAGGAGAACCAGGCACGACGCATGAGCAGTACCACCACCAGCAGCACCTCGAGCACGACCAACGAGCGGAGGGTGCCGGAGCTGGCGGGCATCAAAGCCAACGTCAGCGCACCCCCGAGGACGACGACGCCCACCCCGACCGCCCAGAGCAACCCGGCCCGGGCGTACGGCCCCGTCCACGGCCCACCCCTGGAGCCGGCACTCACGCCGGCACCGCCCGCGACGAGCCGCGCCGCACGACCAGGCAGGCACCGCCGGTGACCAGCACCCGGGACACCACCATGGAGACCGCCATCAGCACGAACGCCGCGGTCCACGCGTCTGCCCCGGAGATGGCGTGCTGGTAGGAGAAACGGCCGATCGCGGCGGTGAACCAGTGGTCGGCGCCGTAGGCGAAGAGCATGCGTCCGCCGATCACGACCACCCAGAGCGACGCATACGGCCACCCGGCCCGGGTCCACACCCCGTCGTCGTGCTCCCGCACCCGCACCAGCAGCCCCGCGACCACCCCGAGCACCAGACCGGCGGCCACCCCCACGCCCTCCAGCACCGTGTCGTTGCCGGACGTCGGGACCGAGCCCAGGTAGAACCAGGCCACGGCCGCGACCAGGGCCAGCGGCCCGACGAGCCGGGCGAGCGTGACCTGGCGGGTGCCGAGGTTGGTCCCCAGGATCAGGGCCAGGAGACCCAGGTTCAGGGCGTACTGCGTGAGCGTCATGTCGTCCTCTCCCGACGCCACCGTGGCGTCCAGGTCGACCGTAGAAGTCCAGCGCCCCTGCCCACATCGGCCCACAGGTGGAGCTCACGATCTCCACCCTGGGGTGGAGCAGGGGCCCACCCGAGGGCCTTGGTCATCGGTGCCCGGGAAGTTCGGCGCTGGCGGGCCTCCCCCTGCGCCGACGACGCTGGTTCCATGGATCCCGACAGCTCGCCTGACCCCTGGGCCGCAGTGCGCGAGACGCACTGCGCCACGGTCGTGCTGCTCGGCGACAAGGCGTACAAGGTCAAGAAGCCCGTCTCCCTGGGCTTCCTCGACTTCACCGAACGTGCCTCTCGCCGGGCCGCCTGCGAGCGTGAGGTGGTTCTGAACCGTCGCCTCGCGCCGGACGTCTACCTGGGGGTCGGCGGCCTGGCGGATCCGGACGGCGACACCGAACCCGCGGTGGTGATGCGCCGGATGCCCGAGCACGCTCGGCTGTCACGACTGTTGGAGCGCGGCGTCGACGTCCTCGCCCAGGTCACTGCCGTCGCGCGAATCCTGGCCACCTTCCACGCGGGCGCCGAACGGGGTCCACGCATCGATGCGCAGGGCACGCGGGATGCGCTCTCCGCGCGATGGGACGCCAGCTTCACCCAAGTTCGACCTCACACCGCCACGATGCTTCCCGTCGATCTCCTGACCGAGATCGAGACCGAGGTGCACCGATTCCTCGCCGGACGGGAGGAGCTCTTCGACGAACGGATACGTCGAGGCGCGGTGGTCGACGGCCACGGGGATCTCACCATCGACGACATCTTCTGCCTGCCGGACGGCCCCCGCCTGCTCGACTGCCTCGAGTTCGACGACACCCTGCGCCATGTCGATCGCCTGGACGACGTGTCCTTCCTGGCCATGGGCCTGGAGGACGCCGGGCACCCAGAACTGGCGCGCACACTGATCGAGAGATGGGCAGAACTCCTCGGCGATCCGGCACCGCCGGCCCTCGTGCACCACTACTTCGCCTACCGCGCCTTCGTGCGGGCGAAGGTGGCGTGCCTGAGCGGGGCGCAGCTGGACCGACCTGCTCCCGCTCGTGTCACCCGGTACGCGGAGATGGCCCAGACGCACCTGCGCACGGCTGAGGTGGTGCTCGTCATCGTCGGCGGTCCACCGGGCACGGGTAAGACCACCCTCAGCACGCAGATCGCCGAGCGGCTGGGCATGGTGCTGATCAGCAGTGACCGCGTCCGCAAGGAAGCAGCCGGGATCGATCCCCACACTCCTGCACCCGCCGGCTTCGGCGAGGGCATCTACAGCCCGCGTCACACCCGTGCCACCTACGCCACCATGCTTCACCGGGCAGAGCTGCTGCTCCGTCGCGGCGAGTCAGTCGTGCTGGACGCCTCATGGAGCGACCCCGTGGAGAGAGAACGCGCCGGTGGCGTGGCCGACACCGTCACCGCCCGTCTCGTCGAGCTGCGGTGCACCCTCGATGCGGTCACGGCTGCGGCTCGGATCGCAGGCAGGACGGGGATCTCCGACGCCGATGAGCACATCGCTGCGCGTATCCGGCAGAACGTCACGCCGTGGCCCAGCAGCATCGGCATCGACATGGGTCGCGCGCCCGAGGACTGCGCGGACGAGGCCTGCGCGATGGTCCGCCCCGGCCGCCTGCCACGTCCGCTTCTGCGTCGACGTCCCGGCGCAGGGAGTCAGTGAGCCGGGTGCGAGATCCCTGTGACGCACCCGGTCCCCTGGTCGAGGAAGGCATCGGGTCGAGGAAGGCATCGGGTCGATGAGCCTCGCCCCCACTCCGTCCTCCGCAGCACCCCCGCGTGGTCAAGCCGGAGCAGCGCTCGGCCTTCACCGTAGAAGGTCGCGGTGCACGGTGTCGCCCGGGGCGACGGGTTCGGACAGACTCACGAGCACGACCGGGCACTGTGCTTCGCGGATCACGGCACGTACCACGGGCCCGGGGTGCGATCCGTACGGCACGTTCGGCTCGTGTCGGCCCAGCAGCAAGAGCTCGCTGCTCCCAGTGGCCTCGATCAACAGGTCCGCAGCCGCATCCCCCGTCACCTCAACCTCCGCGTCCACGCCAGACTCCTCAACGAGGTCGTCAACCGCCCCGTGAAGGGCGGCGGTGGACCATGCGAGCCAGTTGTCCACCTCCGCGATCTCCACCGTGGTGAGGATCGAGTCGGAGTAGACGTCAGGGCTCATCGCGGCGTGCAGGATCCGCAGCCTGGCGCCTCGGCCCACTGCTGTGTTCACGGCCTCACGCAGCAGCGCTCGGGCGGTTCCCGGGTCCTCCACACCGACGGACACAATCCCGTGGGTGGCTTCCGGCCCCCAGTCCTCGGGGACCGCGACGACGGGAACCCTCGTGCTGGCTGCCAGAGCGCTGGTGACCGAACGGGTGATCACTCGTCGCGCACGGAAGAGCGCACGGTGCTGCAGCACCACCATGCATCCCGCGTCAGCGGCCCTCGACACCGCGGGGACGGTGGCGCCCTTCGCCAGTTCCGTGCTGACGCGGACCCGGCCCCCCGACAGGTCGCGCGCCAGCTGCGCCGCGCGGTCGAGGACCTCGCGTCCGTACTCGTGCGAGTCCACACGCTCCAGGACGGACGGCGGCACTCCGCCCGGCATGCGTCGCGCCACGTGCACGAGATGCACTGCGCAACCCCGTCGACTCGCCTCCTCCACCGCCCACGCGACCGCCGCCTCGGCCCGATGCTCCCCGACCGCCACCACGACCGGCGGATCGCTTGCCCCACTCACCACGTCACACCTCCACGTCACAACTCCACGTCACAACTCCACGGCACAACTCCACGGCACAGCTCCGCGTCACCGGAACCGGGCCACGCCCTCGCGCCAGCGAGCCTGCGCTCCTCCTGATCCCCTCGTTCACCACCTGCAGCCTCCTGACCTGGACCGACACGTTGCCGGGCCTCACCACCCTCAAGTCTTGGTGCTGAGGAGGGCGCGTGTCAGGGGCGAAGGTCCGCGCTGCGAGGGGCCCCTGCCCGGTCGCCTCGGGACTTCCCACGCCCCGAGGAGTGGGATGGGCCTCCGCCACCGCGCCTGCCGCGCACGTGTCGCCGGAGTCGACGCCACAGTGGCCGTCAACAGGGGCCGTCAACAGGGGCCGACGAGACAGTGGCTCGCGCACAGGTCACCACGTGGGTCGCGACGGAGTGGACCCGATCATGGGTCCGGCCCCGTCCTGCACGGACGACCGGTCCCGAGCGGCACCGGCACCGCGTTCGGCGAGCTCGGCCTGCTTCTGCTCGGGCGACTCCTCCTGCTGGCGGCCGCCAGCCCCGCTGGGCTGACCGCTCACCTTCTCCTTCAGCCGCTGACTGGCTGCCTCGACCTGCTCCTGCTGCGAGCCGGCGCCTTCCTGGCCGGAGCCATCACCCGGCAGGGCGTCGCCCTTCGCGGAGTCGCCCTTCCCCTTCTCTCCCTCCTCCTGCCCCTCGTCGGAGCCCTGGCCCTCCGAGTTCTGGCCTTCCGAGTTCTGGCCTTCCGAGGTCTGGCCTTCCGAATTCTGGCCTTCACCGCCCTCACCCTGCTGGCCCTCGGATCCCTCGCCGTCCTCGCCCTCGCCCTCAGCGCCCTCGCCCTCGGCCCCCTCGTCACCGTCCGCGTCCGCGCCGTCACCAGTCTCCCCGGACTCGGTCTCCTCCGAGGACGACTCCTGGTCCTGCTCACCGCCGTCGCCGCCCTCTCCCTCGGCCGAGCACCCGCGGGCCTCGGCGAGCACGTCCTGGGCCTCGTTCCAGCGCATCCGGGCACCGGCCACGTCGTCGCGTTCCTTCAGCTCGTCACCCAGGGTCTCCAGCGCCAGGGAACGGTTGAGCACCACCCGGCACAGGTGCTCCTCGGGGACCGTCGCCTGGGCGCGCGCGAACAGCTCGGCGGCCTCGAGCCACCGGCCCTGTCCGAACACCGCGACTCCCCGGTCGTAGGGCGCCCGCCAGCGTTCCAGGACGTCGATTCGGTCCGCCCGCGCAAACCAGCGCTCGGCCGCCGTGGGATCCCCCGACGCCCAGGCGCGCTCGCCCAGCTGCAGCGCGGTGGCCACGGACAGCAGGTGGGCGGGCACCAGCACCAGCACCGCGACCGACGCCGCACCGCCCAACCGGAGCCGTCGCCGGGCTCGCGCCCGCACCGGGTCCTCCAGCCACGGCGTGCCGCCCCGGGGGTTCTCCTGACGGCTACCTGACGTCCCGCGGACCAGCTTCACTCGTCCTCCTCCAGCTTCTGCTCGTCGTGGACCTCACGCAGGCGCCGCGCCCCGGCAGCGAGCGCCAGCAACATGAACGGCACCGCGACCAGAGCCGCGATCCAGTAGTACTCCGCGCCCGGGACGAGTTCGCGCGACGTGGTCACGGTCGGGCGGCCGATCACCGGCAGCCCGCCCGGCGCGGTGCGGGGCACGAAGGTTCCGCCGGTCTGCTCGGCGATCCGGCCGAGCACGTCGGGGTCCGGCACCGACCGCTGCTCGACGCCCTCACGGGTGACCAGCTGCGGGTCGTCGGGGGCGATCGGCATCACCCCGCCTTCCTCACTGCCGTAGCCGAGCACCCACGCCTCGTCGACGAGGTGGGCCAGCGGTGCGAACGAACCGGGCTCGCCCTGCTGCGTCTGCTCTCCGTCCCCGGCGTAGACGAGCACGCGCCGGTGGCCGGGGTGCTCGGAGGCGAGTTTCTCCAGGGTGGTGCGCGTCAGGTCCACCGCCACCGACACGTCCGAACCGGTGGCCTTGGCCGAGGGACGCCACCCGACGGTGCGCAGCGTGGTGACCACGCTGGCGACGTCGCTGGTCGCCGGGACCAGGAGACGGGCGTCGTCGTCGAAGACGACCACGCTGAGCCGCGCGCCCGCAGCCCCGGAGACGACCTCCACCAGGTCCTCGGCCGCTCCCTCCATGCGGGAGCCGCCACCGTCGTGGTCCAGCGCCCCCATGGAGGCGGTGCGGTCGAGCATGAGCACCACGTCGACCCCCTGCGTGACCGGGGTGTCCACCTCGTGCTCCCCGGCGGGGCGCAGCGCCACGACCAGGACGAGGCCCGCCACCAGTACCCGCGCGACGTGCGCCACACGCTGCACGCGCTCCGCGGCTCCCCACCCGCGCACCGCGGGGCCGGCCACCGTCAGCAGCACCGCGACGCCGGCCACCACCAGCCACCACTCCGGACGCCAACTCACGGCTGCCTCCTTCCACTCGCGCGCCGGGCCCGCGGCGGCAGGGCACCGACGGCGCTCAGCAGCAACCCGAGGAGCGCCAGCAGCACGCCGGGGGTGACCAGGTCGAAGCTGCGCTCCTGGGCCGTCTCCAGCAGCGCGGTGCGCTCCTGCCGGGCGATCGCGTCGGCAATCACCACCACGTTGGTGGGCTTGCCCGGGCTGACCACCAGCACGTCCCCGTGGGTCCTGCCGCTCTGGGCCCGCAGCTCCACCATGGCCTCGCCGCGGGTGCCCTCCGGGGCGATCCCGAAGACCATCACGTCGTGCTCCACCGCCAGGTCGGTGGCCTGCCGGAGGGTGTAGATGGAGTCACCGGAGACCAGGTTGTCGGTGGCCAGCACCAGGGTGCGGGCGCGTTCCTCCTCGAGCCGGTCGAAGTGCTGCACACAGCTGGCGAGTCCGTCCCCCACCAACGAGGACCCGGAGCCGGGGGCGCTGGTCCCGGCGACCAGGTCCTCCTCCGCCAGCTCGGCCTTCGCGGCCGCGAGCCGTGCGGCCACCTCGTCGTGGTCGTCGGTGAGGGCGAACCCGGTGACCGCGTTGGCGTCGAACATCACGAACCCGACGCGCTCCTCGCTCAGCTCCGCGGCCAGGTCGACGTAGGTGTCCAGCACGTCCTCGACCAGCGCGGTCATGGACCCCGAGACGTCCATGCACAGCACCACGTCGCGGTGCCGCAGCTCCTCCGCGTCGTCGTCCACCCCCACCAGGCGCGAGCCCAACAGGGCCAGGCCGAGCAGCGCCAGCACGGCGCCGGCCAGCTCGGTACGACGCGCGCGGGTCTGCGCCATCAGCAGGCGTTGGTACGTCGGCAGGCGACGCACCCGGTCGGTGGCCGCCGCCCACAGCGGGTCGCCACCGGCCTGTCGACGCCTGAGGCGCCACGCCCCAGCCGCCACGACCGCACCGGCCAGCACGACGCCCACACCGACACCCGGCTGCACCAGGGCGAGGTCACCGATGCTCACCGCCACGACGAGACCACCTCCTCCGCCCGGGCGGCGAGCTGCCGCAGGTCCGGGACGGGACCGGGCGCGTGCACACCGGTGTCCAGCGCGACCAGCAGCTCGACGGCCGGTCCGAGCTCGGGCTTCCGACGCGCGGCGCGTCGCCACTGCGCTGCGGTGGTGTGGTCGAGGTCCTGGCCGGAGACCAGGGCCAGGAAGTGGCGCACCCGGCGGCTGACCTCGGCCGCGGCCACCCGGGCCGCCGGCTCGTCGGGGCCGGCCTGGGCCACGGCCCGCCGAATCGCGCTCAGCGTCTCGGCGCGCAGTCGCTCCACGTCGATGCCCTCCGTCGTCGCGGGCGCAGTCAGCGCGCGCC
>JAZQNT010000489.1:0-3144 GCA_045627505.1 Nocardioides sp. | reverse complement strand
AGTTCAGCCAGGCCAGCTCAGCCAAGCCGGTTCAGCCAGGCCGGTTCAGGCACGGTCCCGCAGCAGCGGGAGCACGTTGAACTCAAGCATCGGCGCCAGGTCGGGGTAGGTCTCGTCGAACGAGGTCCAGCGCAGTTCCTCGATCTCGGCCGCCACGACGGGCTCGCCCACGAACTCCGCGGTGTAGACGGTCGAGTGGAGCAGGTGCCCCGGCTCGTTGGCCGCCTCCGACTCGAACTCGCCGAGCAGCACGATGTCGGAGAGCTCCAGCGACGTCTCCTCGCGGGTCTCGCGCACCGCAGCCTCCAGCGGCGTCTCCCCCGGCTCGGGCTTGCCACCCACCAGCATGAAGCGGGACGTGCCGCGCTTGCGCACGCTCAGGACCGATCGGTCACGGACGAGGGCGACTGCGGAGACGACGATCGTGGGCACGCAGGCATTCTCCCCGGGCACGCCGCCACCCCGAGAATCGGCCGGCGCCGGGCGGTCAGCTCCGGTACTGCTGCGCGACGAGCGCGACGGCCTCGTGCTGGCTCAGCCCCAGCGCCACCGCCTTCTCGACGAACACCGCCGCGGCCTCGCGTGCCGCTCGATCAACCCCGGCACCGAGCACGGTGGTTCCACCGCGCCCACGGGTGGCCACGACGCCACGTGCCTCCAACTCCTTGTACGCCTTGGCCACGGTGTTGGCGGCGAGCCCGAGGTCCTCGGCCAACCGCCGCACCGGGGGCAACTTCTCGCCGGGCGTGAGACCGCCGGAGTCGATCACCTCGGTGATCTGGCGCCGCAGCTGCTCGTACGGCGGTTCGCCGGAGTCGTGGTCGACCACGAGGAAGTTCAGGTTCATGCGCGCTCCCACCACACCCAGTCCAGGCCGGGCTCCATCTCCGGGTGCGACTCGCGGCGCACCTCCCGCCACTTCCCCACGCCGAGGGTCCCGTCACCGTCAGCGGTCGCGAACTCGGGGTAGAACGCGTCGCCCTCGACGTCCAGGTGCATCTCGGTCAGCACCTGGTGGGTGGCCAGCGGCAGGGCGGCGGCGTACACCTGCGCGCCACCGGCGACGAACACCTCGGCGTCGCCCCGCGCGGACCGGGTGCGCGCCAGCGCCAGTGCCTCGTCGAGGGAGTGCACCACCTCGACCCCCTCGGCGCTCCAACCACGGTCCCGGGTGAGCACGATGGTGCGCCGCCCGGGCAGCGGCCGTCCGATGGACTCGTGCGTGACCCGTCCCATCACCAGGGTGTGGCCCAGCGTGGTGGCCTTGAAGTGCGCGAAGTCCTCGCGGCTGCGCCAGGGGATGTCCGGCCCGTCGCCGATCACCCGGTTGCGCGCGTACGCGGCGATCAGCGTCAGGTGCGGGTTGGGGACGGGGTTCAGGACCTCGCCCGTGGCATCGGGAACCATCGATCAGACCGCGATCGGGGCCTTGATCGCCGGGTACGGGTCGTACCCCTCCACCGTGACGTCCTCCAGCTCGAACGCGTCGATCTCGGTGACCGCCGGGTTGAGGTGGAGGGTCGGCAGCGGACGCGGCTCCCGGGTGAGCTGCAGGCTCGCCTGCTCGAGGTGGTTCGAGTACAGGTGGGCGTCGCCCAGTGAGTGGACGAAGTCGCCCACCCGCAGTCCGGTCACCTGGGCGACCATGTGGGTCAGCAGGGCGTACGAGGCGATGTTGAAGGGCACGCCGAGGAAGACGTCCGCCGAGCGCTGGTAGAGCTGGCACGACAGCTTGGCCGGCCCGCCGTCGGCGACGGGCTGGACGTAGAACTGGAAGAGCGTGTGGCACGGGGGCAGCGCCATCTCATCGACGTCCGCGACGTTCCAGGCCGAGACGATGTGCCGTCGGGAGTCGGGGTTGGTGCGGATGCCCTCGATGAGCTTGGCGATCTGGTCCACGGTCCCGCCGTCCGGCAGGGGCCAGGAACGCCACTGGTGCCCGTAGACGGGGCCCAGGTCGCCGTTCTCGTCGGCCCACTCGTCCCAGATGCTGATGCCGCGGTCTTGGAGCCACTTCACGTTGGTGTCGCCGCGCAGGAACCACAGCAGCTCCCCGAAGACACTGCGGGTGTGGATCTTCTTGGTGGTCACCAGCGGGAAACCCTGGGAGAGGTCGAACCGCATCTGGTGACCGAACACCGAACGGGTGCCGGTGCCGGTGCGGTCGGACTTGTCGACACCTTCGTCGAGGATGCGTTGGACGAGGTCGAGGTACTGACGCATGCGCCGACCCTAGCGGGCGCCGGTCCACGACCAGCGAGGGGCTACGCGGGCGAGACGACTCCCCGGACGCGTGTCACGGTGGCGCCGCCGATCCAGACCTCGCCGTCCACACTCTGCACGTGCACCCGGCCGCGACGGCCCAGCGCGGTGCCCTGGGCGGCGACGTAGCTGTTCGGCAACGCTCCGGCACCGATCAACCACTGGGCCAGGGAGGCGTTGAGGGATCCGGTGACCGGGTCCTCGACGATTCCCTGGGGCGTGCCCATGAAGGCGCGCACCTCCACTGCGCACTCGTGGCCCGTCCCGTGCTCGCCCACGAGACCGATCCGCCAGTCCCCCAGGGCTTCCGGGTCGGGACGCACGTCGAGCACGGAGCGGGCGTCCCTCAGGCGCACGCCGACCCATCCCGGCCCGTTGTCGACCCACTCGACCGCGAGCACCTGGTCCTCGTCGAGCCGGAGCGCGCTCAGCACGCCGGCACGCTCCTGGGCGGTCACAGGACCCGAGCGCAGCAACGGCGGGGCCGCGAAGGCCAGCTGCCGTCCACGTCTGACCGAGACGAGTCCGACCTCGCACTGCTGGACGAGGTGCTCGCCCCGCGGGACCCCGCCCGCCTCGAGCCACGCGTGCGCGCTGCCCAGGGTCGGGTGACCCGCGAACGGCAGCTCCTCGTCGGGGGTGAAGATCCGCACGCGGTAGTCAGCGTCCGGCGCCGTCGGGTGCAGCAGGAACGTGGTCTCACTCAGGTTGGTCCAGGCGGCGAACGCCTGCATCTGCTCCTGCGAGAGCGCATCGGCACCGTCCACGACCGCCACCGGGTTGCCGCGGAACGGCACGTCGGAGAACACGTCGACCTGGCGGAACCCGAGATCCGTGCTGGTCGCGCTCACCGAAGTCGGAGGCCAAGCGGGCTTAGGAAGA
>JAZQNT010000488.1:0-5624 GCA_045627505.1 Nocardioides sp. | reverse complement strand
CTTGTCTGGGCGGGGGCGCTGCTGGTGCTGGTGGCGGTCGCCCTCGACCTGCTGACGGCAGCGCCACCGACCGCCGTCACCGTGGACCGTGCGGCGACGGACTCCACCCGGCACGGCGACACCACGTCGACCGTCCTGACGGTGCGCAACACCTCCCGGCGCCGCGCGGAACTGGTGGTCCGCGACGCCTGGCAGCCCAGCGCCGGGGCGCACGTCGACCGGCACCGCGCCCGCCTGGCCCCCGGCGCGGCCACCCGGCTCACCACCGTCCTGCAGCCGGAGCGCCGTGGGGTGCTGCGGTCGCTGGGCGTCACCGTCCGCTCGGTCGGCCCACTCGGTCTGGCTGCCCGCCAGTCCACCCGGCACGTGCCCGGGGAGTTCCGGGCGCTGCCTCGCTTCGACTCCCGCAAGCACCTCCCCTCCCGCCTGGCTCGGCTGCGCGAGCTGGACGGTCGGGCCGCGGTGCGGTTGCGGGGCCAGGGCACCGAGTTCGACTCCCTGCGCGACTACGTCCGCGGGGACGACGTCCGGTCCATCGACTGGCGCGCCTCCTCACGCTCCCGCAATGTCGTGGTGCGCACCTGGCAGCCCGAGCGCGACCGGCGGGTGGTCATCGTGGTGGACGCCTCGCGCACCTCCGCGGCTCGGGTGGGTGACGTCCCGCGGCTGGACTCGCAGCTCGAGGCGGCCCAGCTGCTGACCGCCCTGGCATCACGCGCCGGGGACCGGATCGAGCTGCTCGCCGGTGACCGTCGGGTGCGGGTCCGGCTGCGCACGTCCGGCCAGGCCGCGCCCCGGGAGGTGGCGCAGGCCCTGGCCATGGTGCAGCCCGAGATCGTGGAGGCGGACTGGCAGGGTCTGGCCGCGGCGGTCACCTCGCTGGGACGCCACCGTGCCCTGCTCGTACTACTGACCCCGCTCGAGCCGCACGCGGTCATCGAGGGTCTGCTGCCCACCCTGGCCACGCTCACACGGCACCACCGGGTGGTCCTGGCCTCGGTGCGCGACCCGCAGCTGGGCGAGGTGGCCCGTCGCCGTGACGACCTGGCGGGCGTCTACGCGGCCAGCGCCGCCGAGCAGGTCCTCGGGCGCCGGGAGCACACCGCCCAGGTGCTCCGCCGTCTGGGCGTGGACGTGATCGACGCCGATCCCGACGACCTGCCGCCGGCGTTGTGCGACCACTACCTGCTGCTCAAGGCCCGCGGACAGCTCTGACCTGCACTTCCGCCGGGCCACACTGCGCACGCGGGAGAGCGGGCTCAGGCGCGGCTCGCCACCCGGTCCTCCAGCAGGGCGGCGTCGAGGTCACCGGTGAATCCCTCCTGCACGGCCCGGCGACCGGGTCCGTAGACGTAGGCCATGAAGCTCGTCCAGGCGAGCACGCCGATGCCCACCCGGCCCCAGGTGGGCAGTCCGGACGGGGTGACGAAACCCTCGATCACGCCGCTGATGAACAGCACCACCACCAGCCCCAGCGCCACCGTGCCGGCCGTGCGCCCTTCCCGCGCCAATGAGCGGGACCGGCTCAGGTCCCCCGGGGCGATCCACGACCAGAACAGGCGCAGACCCACCCCGCCCGCCACGAACACGCAGGTCAGCTCCAGCATCCCGTGCGGCAGGATCAGACCCCAGAAGTGCCCGCCGTGCCCGTGGCGGTGCATCACCGCCCCGATCACTGCCACGTTGACCATGTTCTGGGCCAGGAGCCACAGCACCGGGAGCCCGAGCACGCCCAGGGCCAGGCACTGCGCCGTCACCCAGGCGTTGTTGACCCAGACCTGGGCGGCGAAGTGCGAGGCGGCGTACTCGGAGTAGTAGTCCTCGAAGTCGTGCTCGATGAGTTGCCTGACGTCCTCCTGCGTCATCAGCGACTGCTCGACGGACGGGTTGCCCACCATCCACACCATGATCACCGCCGCGAGGCCCACGTTGACCAGCATGGTGATGATCCACCAGCGACGCAGCCGGTAGAGGGCCGCCGGGAACCGGTGGGTGAAGAAGACCTTCGTCCCTGCCCAGGTGGACGTCCGGGTGCCGACCACCCGGTTGCGGGCGCGCAGCAGGATCGTCGACAGGTACTGCACCACCGCCGTGTCGGGCGCCTGGGCCCGCACCACCGACAGGTGGGTGCCCACCCGCAGGTAGAGGTCGGCCAGCTCGTCGCTCTCGGGCCCGCTCAGACGTCGACGTCCGGTGAGGGCGACGAGGCGCTCCCACTCGTCCCGGTGCACCGCTGAGTACGCGTCCAGATCCACGGGGCCCACCCTAGGGTGCCGCCTATGCTGGGACGACCATGACGCCACCACCCGCCTCCGGCCTGCACCCCGCTCCGGGCACCCTGACCGAGGACGACACGGTCACGGGAGAGGCGGTCGCGCTCGAACTTCCCCCCGCCGGGATCGGCGTCCGGCTGCTGTCCGCCACGGTCGACGTGGTGCTCAGCGTCGCCGCGTTCGCGCTCGCCCTGCTGCTGGGTACGTTCGCGGTGGCCGGCACCGATGCGGCCCTGGAGCACGTGGTCCTGGTCTGCTCCACGGCATTCGCGTTCCTCGTCCTGCCCACGCTGGTGACCACCTGGAGCGGCGGCCGGTCACTGGGCCGCTGGCTCACCGGGGCCCGGGTGGTGCGTGACGACGCGGGACCGATCAGCGCCCAGCATGCCTTCACCCGCTCGCTCGTGGGCGTGGTGGAGGTGTTCCTGGCCGCGGGCGCGCCCGCCTTCTTCTCGATCCTGCTCAGCAGCAAGGGGAAACGACTGGGCGACCACGCCGCCGGCACCTACGTGGTGCGCGAACGGGCGAAGCTGGCGCCCGGACCGCGCCCGGTGATGCCGCCGCACCTCGCCCACTGGGCGGTGCACGCAGACATGGCTGCCCTGCCGGTCCACACCGCACTCGCGGTGCGACAGTTCCTCGCGCACGCACCGGACGCCGGCAACGAAGCGCGGGCGCGGGTGGGGCAGGAGCTGGCCGCCCGGGTCCGGACAAGCGTGGCGCCACCGCCCCCGCCCGGGACGCATCCGGAGGACTTCCTGGCCGCGGTGCTGGTGGAACGGGCACGCCGGGACGCGCTCAGGCTGGCACGCGACGAGGAGTTGCGCCGCCGACTCAGTGCCACCTGAAGCACTCAGGTGGGGTGCGCCCAGTCCTTGATCGCTCAGGCCTTGATCGCTCAGGCCTTGGTGCGCTCAGGCCTTGCGGACGTAGCGCAGGTCGGTGATGACGCGGTCCTTGGCCAGACCCTTGCGCTCGAACTTGGTCACCGGACGCTCGTCCCAGCGCTCCACGACACCGCCGGTGAAGGCGGGCTCGGCGTCGAGCACCTCCTGCATCTGCTCGGCGTACTCCAACCAGTCGGTGGCCAGCCGCCAGCTGCCGCCGGGAGCGGTACGACGTCCCATGAGCTCGGCGAAGAAGGGAGTCACCAGGCGTCGCTTGTTGTGCTTCTTCTTGTGCCACGGATCGGGGAAGAAGGTCCACAGCTCGCTGATCGCGGCGTCGCCGATGATGTTCTCCATGAACCAGACGGCGTCGACCGAGCAGAACCGGACGTTGTCGACGCCGGCCTCGTCGAGACGCCACAGGGAGTCCGCGACGCCGGGCACCCAGACCTCGAGGCACAGGATGTTGTGGTCCCTGCGGCCCTGCGCGAGCTGAGCGGTCGCCTCGCCGACACCGGAGCCGATCTCGATGATCAGCGGAGCCTCACGGCCGAACCACTGGGCCAGGTCGAAGGTCTCGACGTCCACCGCCTCGTCGGGGATCACCCAGTCCTCGTGGTGCTTCTCCCACGCCTCGGCCTGGCGCGGGGTGAACCGCGAGCCGCGCCGCGAGTAGGTCAGCACCTCACGCAACCGCCGACCGTCAGCGGTCAGCTTGTTGTGGGGACGAGCGGGGCGTACGGAGTCAGACACGATCATCAAGCGTACGCAGGCCTCGACGGGGACCCAACTCCGCGCGCAGCCCGCCGTGGGCCGGCAATCACCGGGACCGGATCAGGAGAAGAAGGCAAAGAGCGGGGAGCCGGGCTCCACCTGCTCGATGTCCATCGGGCTGGCCGCCATCCGCTCCAGCAGACCGGTGATCAGGTCGGCCGCGTCGAGCTCGATGCCCACCAGCGCCGGTCCGGTCTCGCGGTTGTTCTTCTTGACGTACTCGAACAGGACGATGTCCTCGCCCTCGCTGAGCACCTTCTCCAGGAAGTGGCGCAGGGCGCCGGGCTCCTGCGGGAAGGTCACCAGGAAGTAGTGCCGCAGCCCCTCGTGCAGCGCAGAGCGCTCGACGATCTCGCCGTAGCGGGAGACGTCGTTGTTGCCGCCGGAGACGATGCAGACCACCGCCTTGTCGGCCGGTACCTGGCCGGCGAGCTGCAGGGCGTAGGTGCTGGCCATCGCCCCGGCCGGCTCGGTGATGACGCCCTCCACCTGGTAGAGCTCGAGCATCTCGGTGCAGATCGCCCCCTCCTCGACCGTGTGCACCTCGTCCACCAGGTCACGCACCACCTCGAAGGTGGTCGAGCCGGCGAGCGCCACCGCGGCACCGTCGACGAAGGTGTCAATCGAGGGCAGCCGCACGGGGTGACCGGCCTCCAGGGCTGCGCCCATGGACGCGGCACCCGCGGGCTCGACGCCCACGACACGCACGTCCGGGCGGCGCTCCTTGAGCCAGACCGCGATGCCCGAGACGAGGCCTCCCCCGCCGATCGGCACCACCACGGTGCCCACCTCGTGCCCCATCGCCTCGGCCTGGACGATGGCCTCCAGGGCCACCGTGCCCTGCCCCAGGATGGTGTTCACATCGTTGAAGGGGTGGATGAAGACGGCTCCGGTCTCGGCGGAGTCGTGCGCGGCGGCGGCCCCGGCCTCGTCGAACGTGGAACCGGTCACGATGAGCTCGACGAACTCACCGCCGAGGCTGACGATGCGCTGGCGCTTCTGGCGCGGGGTGTTGCCCGGGACGTAGATGCGACCACGGATGCCGAGCTGCGCGCAGGAGACGGCCACACCCTGGGCGTGGTTGCCCGCCGAGGCGCAGACGACTCCCTGCGCCCGCTCCTCCTCGGTCAGGGCCTGGATCGAGTGGTAGGCGCCGCGCACCTTGTACGAGCGGGCCACCTGACGGTTCTCCCGCTTCAGCAGCACGGGAGCGCCGACCTGGTCGCTCAACCGCGCGCTGTGCTCCAGCGGGGTGGTCACGATGATGCCGTCGAGGACCTTCGCGGCGCGTTCCACTCCGGCTGCGGTCAACCCAACGGTGCTCATGGGTTCACGGTATGCCCGGGGTCACAATTCCCATGAATCGTATATCGAGACATGATCTCTGGTTCGCGTGTCGGAAACGACTCCGCGAATGGCGCCCGGAAATGACTCAGGGCCCCGAACCGAAGTTCGGGGCCCTGGCCAGATCAGGTCAGTTCTGAATCAGAACGTCACTTGATGATCTTGGTGACGCGACCGGCACCAACGGTGCGGCCACCCTCACGGATGGAGAACTTCAGGTTCTCGTCCATGGCGATGGGCTGGATGAGCTCGACGGTCATCCCGGTGTTGTCGCCCGGCATGACCATCTCGGTGCCCTCGGGGAGGGTAACGACGCCGGTCACGTCCGTGGTACGGAAGTAGAACT
>JAZQNT010000487.1:0-6578 GCA_045627505.1 Nocardioides sp. | reverse complement strand
GACCCGACCCACGAACCTGGCCGAACACCCGCACCCGTGCCCGCCGAGGAGATCGAATGAGCGCCCTGCCAGCCATGTCCGCCACCGCCCCGCTAAGTCGGATCGGAGCCATGTCGTTCTGTGAGCCAAGGAGTTGTCCCTCTCTATTGTCTTCCTAAGACCGCTTGGCCTCCGACTTGACCCACGACCCGACCCACGAACCTGGCCGAACACCCGCACCCGTGCCCGCCGAGGAGATCGAATGAGCGCCCTGCCAGCCATGTCCGCCACCGCCCCGCTGCCCGCCCCGACCGCGCTCCGCCGGAGGTCGGAGGGGCAGCCCTGGTCCCCACCGGCCCTCCGCCTGGCGGACCGGCCCGAACCACTCGAGGAACTGCCCGCGGTGGACGGCTCCGTCCGCCCCGGGCACGACCACGTCACCATCGACCCCCGTCTGCGCCACGACATGGTCCGGTGGGTGGAACGCTACGCCCAGGGGGTGCTCGAGGTGGTCTCCGGCGAACGCCCACCCACGCAGCTCGCCCGTTGGACCCGTGGCGACGTGCACGAGGACCTGACCAGGAGGGCGCACCTGGTGGCCCGCGCACGCAACGGCAGGGCTTCTCGTCCACTGCCCGACTCCGTCCGCGCACTCGTCCGAGGAGCCCACGTCTCCTTCGTCACCGCCCAGGTGGTCGAGGCCGCGGTGCACGTGCGCCACGGTGGCGGGCGCTCCGCTGCCCTCGCCTGCCGTTTCGAGTGGAGGCGGGACCGCTGGACCTGCACCGCGTTGGAGTTCTGCTGACGAACGGTCCCGGACCCCTGGCCGCGGTCGGACAACTGGCCGCGTCAGTCGATCGTGAACAAGTCGCCCAGGCGCTCCATCCTCGACGGGAACTCAGCCAGGCTCACCTGCTCCAGGGCCAACGGGTCGTCCGCCTCCGCCTCCACCTCTGCCCAGGTCAGCGGAGCCGCCACCGTCGGCTGCTCCCTCCCCCGCAACGAGTACGGCGTGACCGTGGTCTTCGACGCCGAGTTCTGCGACCAGTCGACGAACACCTTCCCCACCCGCCGCGACTTCGTCATGGTCGCGGTGACGAGCCGCGGGTGGGTGGCCTGGAGCGACATGGCGAGCTCCCTGGCCACCGAGGACGCCTCCTCGGAGTCGCCCACGGGATGCTCGGCCAGGCTGGCATACAGGTGCATGCCCTTGCTGCCGCTGAGCACCGGCACGCACCGCAGCCCTCGCTCCTCCAGCCAGTCACGCGCGGCGAGCGCGACCTGCGCGCACTCCCCCAGCCCCGCCGGCTCCCCGGGGTCGAGGTCCACCACCAGCCGGTCCGGCGGCTGGGGCCGCCCCTCCGCGTCCACCCGCCACTGGTGCACGTGCAGCTCCAGCGCCGACAGGTTGGCCAGCCAGATGAGGGTGGCGAGGTCCTCGACCACGGGGAACCGCACGCTCCCGCCACTTCCCGGGACCTCCACCACCCGCACCCAGGACGGGGTTCCGGCCGGGGTGTTCTTCTCGAAGAACGACTGGTCCCCGACGCCGTGCGGCCACCGGATCCGGGTGACGCACCGGCCGGCCAGCAGGGGCAGCAGCACCGGCGCCACCGAGGCGTAGTGGTGCAGCACCTCGGCCTTGGTGGTGCCCGTGCGCGGGTAGAGCACCTTGTCGAGGTGGGTGACCTTGACCGCCCGACCGTCGGCCTCCACCCGGACCACGTCGTCAGGAGTCATCGGCGTCACCCACCTCGGCGGCAGGGACGTCGTCCCGCACCTCCACGAACCGCGGTTGCCGCAGCCGTCCCCCGTGCGTGAGTCCCAGGGACTCCACGTCGATCACCATCTCCGGTCGCACCCACCTCACGCCGTCGCGCTCCAACCGGGTGAGTCCCTCGAACGGGGCCTCGTCGGCGGAGAGAGAAGCCAGACGCTCCACCAGCTCGGCACCACGTCGCACCGAGAACCCACTGCCCACCCGTCCGCGGTAGCGCAGCTGCTCGGGACCGTCAGGGCCGGGGGCGCCGACCAGCAACGACCCCAGGCGCGACGGGGAGCCCGCCTCGGGGCGCCAGCCCCCGACCACCCACGAGGTGCGCGCGCGGTGTGGGAACTTCATCCACGACCTGCTGCGCACCCCGGGCTCGTAGCGCGAGGACCAGCGCTTGGAGACGATTCCCTCGAGTCCCTGCTCCCGGGTCGCCTCCCAGAGCGCCGCCCCGTCGACGTGCACCGGCGGGCACTGCACCGCCGACGTGGCGAACTCCAACGACTCGAGCAGCTCACGTCGCTCCCGCAGCGGGGTGGCGAGCAGGTCGCGACCCTCCAGCCGCAACAGGTCGAAGGCGAGCAGGACCAGTCCTTCCCCCGCCGACGCCCCCAGCCGCGCGGAGCCCACGCGGCGGGCGCCGCCCCGGACCCGCGAGACGGCCGCGGCGAAGGAGGGACGTCCCTCGACGAGCGCCACCAGCTCGCCGTCGAGCAGGAGGTCGTCCACCTCGACGCCGGCACGGGTGACGGCGAGCTGCGAGAGCTCCGGGAGCGAGGCGGTCGCGTCGTTGCCGTTGCGGGTGGTCACGCGCACCCGCCCGCCGACCACGTCCACCAGGGCCCGGACGCCGTCCCACTTCACCTCGTGGCACCACTGCGGTCCGGTCGGCGGGCGGACTCCCTGGGTCGCGAGCATGGGACGCACGCCCGCCATCCTTGCAGCGCGACGACGCGCTGCACCAGACTCCTGAGGAGAGGTGTCGCGGAGCGGCTCGTCCGATGTGTCGCGGAGCGGCTCGTCCGATGTGTCGCGGAGCGGCTCGTCCGATGTGTCGCGGAGCGGCTCGTCCGATGTGTCGCGGAGCGACCGAAGGGGAAGGAGGTGGGCGTGAGAGCGATCTGGAAAGGTGCCGTCTCGTTCGGACTCGTGAACGTGCCGGTCAAGTTGTACACCGCAACGGAGTCCCACGACGTGTCGTTCAGGCAGGTGCACGTCACTGACGGGGGACGAATCCGCTACCAACGCGTCTGCTCGGTCGACGGTGAGCAGGTGGACCGCTCCGAGATCGCCAAGGGCTACGAGATGGACGACGGCGAGGTGGTCGTGCTCACCGAGGACGACCTCTCGGAGTTGCCGACCTCGTCGTCGCGGGAGATCTCGGTGGAACGGTTCGTCCCGAACAGCCAGATCGACCCCCTGCTCTTCGAGAAGTCCTACTACCTCGAGCCGGACGCCGCCGGGGCCAAGGCGTACGCGCTGCTGCTCCAGGCGCTCAAGGAGACCGACCGGGTCGCGGTGGTGACGGTCTCGCTGCGCCAGCGCACCTCGATGGCGCTGCTGCGGGTACGGGAGACCGAGAAGGGCGACGTGATCGTGCTGCAGACGATGATGTGGCCCGACGAGGTGCGCACCCCCGACTTCTCGGTGGACGCCGGGGAGGTCAAGGAGTCCGAGGTGACGATGGCGCAGATGCTCGTCGACACCCTCGCCGGGGACTTCGACCCGTCCAGCTTCGAGGACGACTACGCCGAGGCCGTGCAGGCCCTGGTCAAGGCGAAGGTGGAGGGCGGCGAGATCACCCACACCGCTGAGAGCCCGCGCGGAGCAGGTGAGGTGGTCGACCTGCTCGCCGCCCTGCAGAAGTCCGTGAACGCGGCCAAGCGGGCGCGCGGGGAGGACGTCGAGACGGAGGCGACGGAGGAGGACACCGAGGAGCGGCCTGCGCGGAGCTCTCGCAGGACCGCCTCGAAGCCCGCTCCGGGCGGCGGCACCCAGGGCGCGGGTGCGAAGAAGGCCGGGCCCCGAAAGGCAGCGAGCAGGAAGCCCGCCGCGAAGAAGGCAGCCGCGAAGAAGTCCGCACCCAAGGCGGCGACCAAGAAGTCGGCCTGACGCCCCGTCCCATCCGGCAGCGGGCACAGAGGCAGGACGCACGCAGGGCGTGCCCTCCGTCGTGGAGGACACGCCCTGTGGGGTGTTCGGTGGCCGGTCAGCCGACGCGGGCGGTGCGGTCGGTCGCACCTCCGGGCAGGCCGTGGCACTTCTTGAACTTCTTGCCCGAACCGCACGGGCAGTCGTCGTTGCGTCCCACACCGGCGAACGGGTCAGGCTCGTTCGACGCCTCGGTGAACTGCTCGGCGTCGCCGTCCTCGGACGGTGCGGTGTAGGTGAGGCTCTTGGGCTTGCGGATCTTGTCCAGGCCCTTGGCCTTGATCTGACGCCGCGTGCCCTGGCCCTCAGCCGTTGCGTGGGAAGCGGCGAGCTCCATGTCGATCTCGCCGGGAGCCTCGACGTCCGTCGCACCGGCGGGGGCCTCGACCTGGACCTCGACGCCGACGTTGAACAGGAAGCCGACCGACTCCTCCTTGATCGCGTCCATCACGACGCTGAACATGTCGAAGCCCTCGCGCTGGTACTCGACCAGGGGGTCACGCTGCGAGTAGGCCCGCAGGTGGATGCCCTCGCGCAGGTACTCCATCTCATACAGGTGCTCACGCCACTTGCGGTCGATCACCGAGAGGACGACCTTGCGCTCGAGCTCGCGCATGACCTCGTCGCCGAGCTCCTCCTCGCGCTTGTCGTAGGCGGCCTGGGCGTCGGCCTGCAGGGAGGACACCAGCGACTCGCGGGTGATGGCGGCAGGCCCGCCGGCCTCCTCCACCAGGGCCTCGAGCTCGACGCCCATCGGGTACAGCTGCTTGAGCGCCGTGCCCAGCGCCTCCAGGTCCCACTCCTCGGACGGGCCGGCCGCTGCGGCGGTGACGTAGTCGGAGATGACGTCGTCGATGAAGGCGCGAACCTTGGCCTCGAGGTCGGCACCCTCAAGCACCCGGCGACGCTCGCCGTAGATGACCTCGCGCTGGCGGTTCATGACGTCGTCGTACTTGAGGACGTTCTTGCGGGACTCGAAGTTCTGGCTCTCCAGGTTGGCCTGGGCCGAGGCGATCGAGTTGGTGACGCGCTTGTTCTCGATCGGCACGTCGTCCGGGACCTTCATGGCCACCAGGATGCGGTCGACCCACTCGCCCTTGAACAGACGCATCATCTCGTCCTGGAGGGACAGGTAGAAGCGGCTCTCGCCCGGGTCACCCTGACGTCCGGAACGTCCACGCAGCTGGTTGTCGATGCGGCGCGACTCGTGACGCTCGGTGCCGATCACGTAGAGGCCGCCGAGCTCGCGGACCTCTTCGGCCTCGGCCTTCACCTGGTCCTTGATCCGCGCGACCGTCTCCTCCCACTTGGCCTGGTACTGCTCGGCCGTCTCACCGGTGGGCTCCAGCCCGGCGTTGCGAAGCTCCTGGTCGGCCAGGAACTCCACCGAGCCGCCGAGCATGATGTCGGTGCCTCGACCGGCCATGTTGGTGGCGACGGTGACGGCGCCCTTGTGACCGGCCATGGCGACGATCTTCGCCTCGTTCGCGTGGACCTTCGCGTTCAGGACCGTGTGCGGGACGCCGGCCTTCTTGAGCAGCCCGGAGAGCAGCTCGGACTTCTCCACCGACACGGTGCCCACCAGGACCGGCTGACCCTTGGCGTTGCGCTGCTTGATGTCCTCGCAGACGGCCGCGTACTTGGCCTCCTCGGTGCGATACACCAGGTCAGGCAGGTCGAGGCGCGCCAGCGGCCGGTTCGGCGGGATCGGGACGACGCCGAGCTTGTAGATCTTGTCGAACTCGCTCGCCTCGGTCATGGCCGTACCGGTCATGCCGGAGAGCTTTTCGTAGAGGCGGAAGTAGTTCTGCAGGGTGACGGTGGCGAGCGTCTGGTACTCCTCGCGGACCCGCACGCCCTCCTTCGCCTCGATGGCCTGGTGCAGACCGTCGTTGTAGCGACGCCCGGACAGGATGCGTCCGGTGTGCTCGTCGACGATGAGCACCTCGTCGCCCATGACGACGTACTCCTTGTTGTTGCGGAACAGCTCCTTGGCCTTGATGGAGTTGTTCATGAAGGAGATCAGCGGCGTGTTGACCGACTCGTAGAGGTTGTCGATGCCGAGCTGGTCCTCGACCTTGGTGATGCCCGGCTCCAGCACCGAGATGGTGCGCTTCTTCTCGTCGACCTCGTAGTCGAGGTCGCGGGTCATCAGCTTCGCGATGCGGGCGAATTCCCCGTACCAGGCGACCTCGTCCTGGGTGGGGCCGGAGATGATCAGCGGGGTGCGGGCCTCGTCGATGAGGATCGAGTCGACCTCGTCGACGATCGCGAAGAAGTGCCCGCGCTGCACGCACTCCTCGAGGGAGTCGGCCATGTTGTCGCGCAGGTAGTCGAAGCCGAGCTCGTTGTTGGTCGCGTACGTGATGTCGCAGGCGTAGGCCTCACGGCGCTCCGCCGGACGCATGGACGGCAGGATCACGCCGGTGGTCATGCCGAGGAAGCCGAAGACGCGGCCCATCCACTCGGCGTGGTACTGCGCCAGGTAGTCGTTGACCGTGACGATGTGGACGCCCTTGCCAGCGATCGCGTTGAGGTAGGCGGGAAGGGTGGCGACCAAGGTCTTGCCCTCACCGGTACGCATCTCGGCGATGTTGCCCAGGTGCAGCGCCGCGCCGCCCATGACCTGCACGTCGTAGTGGCGCTGGCCGATGACCCGCTTGGCCGCCTCGCGCAC
>JAZQNT010000486.1:0-2122 GCA_045627505.1 Nocardioides sp. | reverse complement strand
GCCGAGCGTGCCGACGTGCCGGCGCTGGTGGCCCTGCTCGCCGACGACGAGCTCGGGGCCAGCCGTGAGGGCGCCGACCTTCCTCGGTACGAGGCTGCCTTCGACGCGGTGACCCGGGAGAAGTCCCACTACCTGGCCGCGGTCCGCGACGCCGACGACCGGGTGGTCGCCACCATGCAGCTCACGGTGCTGCCCGGGCTGTCGCGCGGCGGCACCACCCGGCTGCAGGTGGAGGGGCTGCGGGTGGCCTCCGACGTCCGCGGGCACGGCCTGGGCGCCGCGATGCTGGCCTGGGCGCACGACCACGGGCGGGCCCGGGGCGCGAGCCTGGTCCAGGTGACCACCGACGCGTCCCGGGGGCGGGCCCGGGCGTTCTACGCACGCCAGGGGTATGAGGACACGCACGCCGGCCTCAAGCTCAGGCTCTGAGCCTCCGTCTGCCGTGGTGTGATCTTGCCCGGCGGACCGGCCAGCCCCACCCGAACCGGGGGATTTCCACTCCCCCAGCCGCGGACAAAAGCGGACGCAGGAACACCCTTCGCTTATGGTGGTGCGATGCTCGAGAAGTTTGCCCGCGAGGCCCGTACCAACGCACGTGGCGCAGCCCGCCGCGTGGCCCGCCGCATCTCCTCCCGGAACGGTTCGACCGTGCCGGTGCCGAACGTGAGCGCCACCCCGGACGCGGCTCGCGCCGCCCGTCAGGCCAAGCTGGTCGAGCTCGAGCGCAAGGCCGCCGAGTCCTTGGCCGCCGAGCAGGCGTTGGAGGCCGAGCGCTTCCTCAAGTACTCCATCCCCCCGGCCACGGCGGGCCGGCTCGCCCGGATCAAGGGCATGCAGCTGGACGCCTCCGCCACCCGGCTCTACCACCGCGTGGAGAAGGGCTTCTCCCTGCCGGCACCCAAGCGCCCGTTCGGCGCCAAGGCCGTCCCCGGCCTGACCAAGGTGCTGGCCAAGAAGTCGGTGCCGCAGGACGCCCTGTACATCACCGAGTCCAAGATGGTGCTCGACGCCCTCGAGGCCTGGAACGAGCGCGGCGAGCGCCACGACGCGGTGGCTCCGCGCGGCGACTCGCTGCCGATGAACCCGCTGGACGCCGAGACGGCCGCCCAGTTCATCACCTCGCGCCACAGCATCCGCGACTTCGAGCAGCGCAAGGTCTCGCCCGAGCTGATCACCGAGGCCGTCCGCGTGGCCATGTCGGCCCCGTCGGTCTGCAACCGTCAGGGCTGGCGCGCGCACTGGTTCGACGCCCCCGAGGACCTGGCCCGGATCCTGCCGCTGCACAGCGGCTCGGCCGGCTTCGCCGACAACATCCCCGGCGTCTTCATCCTCACCTTCGACATCCGCGCCTTCGAGGGCACCAACGAGCGCAACCAGGGTTGGATCGACGGCGGCCTGTTCTCGATGAACCTGATGCTGGCACTCCACGGCCTCGGCCTGGGCTCCGTGCCGCTGAACTGGTCGCGCTCCAACGCCGCGTCGGACAAGATGCGCGCCACCGCAGGCGTCCCTGACCACGAGAACATCCTCATGCTGCTGGCCGTGGGCCACCCGTCCGAGGGTTACCGCGTGGCCCGCTCGGCCCGCCGCCCGGTGGAGCAGATCCTGCGCTTCGGCACCACCACCGACTGACCCACCAATTTTAAATGTAGAAGAAGACCATATGGACTTCTTTAAGGATTTGGCTGATATTCGTCATTCGTTCCGATTGTTTATGCAGAACAATCTAGAGAACGGTATCACCATGATTAACCACGACATTGAAAACCTTGACGAGCTTACAGCTGGTCTTACACAGAGAGTTGTAACCTATGGACTCACCTCTGAGGCAGAGTTTTACGCAAGCAACGTTACCTATAATGAAAAGGCATGTGGTGTCTTTACTTTAATGCATAAGGATGAAGCGATTTGTGAACTTACGCTCTCTGTACCTGGCAAGCACAACGTATCGAATGCTGTAGCTTCAGCAGGTCTTTCTTATCTGATGGGCATCAGCACAGAGGCTATCGTCGCCGGTCTTGCTGATTTCGGCGGTGCTGATCGCAGATTCCAGTATAAGGGCGAAGTAGATGGTGTAACCATCATTGATGATTATGCACATCATCCAACAGAAATTCTTGCC
>JAZQNT010000485.1:0-1855 GCA_045627505.1 Nocardioides sp. | reverse complement strand
GATGAGTCGGTGATCGACGAACTGAACTGGCCCGGTCTGATCAACGCGGTCACGGCCCAGCGAATCCAGTACGCCGGGGTCGGGACCCCGCACCCGACGTCGCCTGCGGGTCTGAGCCCGGAGTCGATCCGGAAGGAACTGGCGGAGGTCTTCGGGATGGACCCCGCAGCCCTCGCCGAGGAGACGCGCGCGAGCCTCATCCGCACTCTCGCACTCCGCCGCCAGACGCGGGACCGGGAGGAGCAGACCCCGCTCCCCGCGTGCAAGATTGTGGAGTCCGGCTCGGCTGATGTTTCTGGAAACATCGACGAGCCGCAGAGCCCTGAGGGCGAGAAGCCCTCGAAGAAGAAGAAGAAGGGAAAGAAGATGGCCAAGAGCAAGAAGGCCCCGGAGCAGGAGCCGATGTTCCTCCCGGACCCGGTCTACATGGACTACCGGTTCAACGGCCACGCTGGCGCAGGGCCGTCCTCGTCGAAGCGGTGGATGTCCTGCACCGCTTCGCTGGAGGCGTCGCGCAACTACATCGAGACCCTGAGCCCGGACGAGATGGAGGCGTTCGCCGTCTCCTCGCTCGCTGCACGGGAGGGGACCACCGCACACGCTGCGGCGGAGGCTGAGGTCCGGCACGTGGTCGGAGAGATCAGCGCCAAGGAGTTGCGCACCATCCTCGACGACCTCGCCAACACCGGTGACGAGGAGACCCGGTACACCCCGGAGATGGCCGAGTACATCGCCGAGTACGTCGACCTCGCCCGGCACTACTACGACGAGGGCCACAAGGTGCTGGTGGAGGCCCGGCTCACCGCAGTCGTACCCCTTCCGGATGGAAGCGTCTACGAGGTCAAGGGCTCGGGCGACCTCGCGGTGCTGCCCACGGTGAAGAAGCCGAAGACACTCACGGTCGGTGACCTCAAGTACGGCAGCGGCGTGTACGTGGAGGAGGAGGCGAACCCCCAGGTCCGGATCTACGGGCTCGGACTCCTCTCCGAGATCGCCGACGCGGACGGCAACCTCCCCGAGGGTCTGGAGGAGATCGAGTACATCATCGCCCAGCCCCGGCTCGGCGGCACCCGGGTGTGGCGCGAGAGCATCGACGACCTGTTCACGTGGCGCGACGAGGCGCTGGCCCCGGCGCTGGCCAAGGCGCTCGCGGGCCGGGCGGGTGGCGCTGAGTTCAGCCCGTCCGAGGAAGCCTGCGAGTTCTGCCCGGCTCGCACCGCCTGCGTCGCCCTGATCGAGTCCCGCACCACGGCGGCGCTGGACGTCTTCAAGGTGGTCAACGAGGCGGAGGCGTCGGGTGCAGACGGCATCGACACCGGCCTGCTCTCTGACGAGAAGATCGGCTACTACCTCGACAAGGTGTCCAGCCTCATGTCCCTGCACGAGGGGCTCAAGGGTGAAGCCAAGCGCCGCCTGATCGGGGGCGGGGAGATCCCGGACTGGCACCTCGTGCAGCACGCAATGCCGCGCCGCTGGAAGGACGGGGCGATGGAGGTCATCGAGACCAAGTTGTCTCAGGCGGACGACCTGTTCGTCCCGGCCACCCTCAAGAGCCCGTCGCAGGCCCTCGCTGCGGTCAAGGCGGACAAGAAGGCCGTGGCCCTGCTCTCCGACCTGATCGAGCCCCAGCACCCGGCCCCCTCCGTGGGTCGCGTGACGGACCGGCGCAAGCCGTGGGCCCCTCCGGTCCCGGTGTTCGACGAGATCGAGCCGCCCGCCGAGAAGCCCAAGAAGAAGAACCTTAGCTTCAAGACATTCCTTAACTACGTCTACCTGGTACTGTGAGTTAGCTTCTGCTGAACAGTAAATAAGACCAACCTTCTTTACTTCTGGAAGTAACTCTGTGAAGATATCA
>JAZQNT010000484.1:0-2171 GCA_045627505.1 Nocardioides sp. | reverse complement strand
GGCTCCGGCCTCCCGCACCAGGCCAGCCGTGAGGAGCAGATCAAGCGCGGCAAGATGTTGCAGTCGCGTGGCGGCTGGGGCCAGTGGCCCTCCTGCAGCAGCAAGCTCGGCCTGCGCTGAGCCGCGACCCACAGATCGTCGTCGGCCTCGACCGACACGTCGTCAGCCTCGGATGGGGAGATCCCGTCCGGGGCTGACTACATTTGTGCCCATGACTGAGGCCCCCTCCGCACCCCGCCTGCTCGGCCCCGCGGAGGTCCGCGCGCTCGCCGCTGAGCTCGACCTGCGCCCGACGAAGCAGAAGGGTCAGAACTTCGTCATCGACCCGAACACCGTGCGGCGCATCGTGCGCGAGTCCCGGATCACCGGTGACGACGTGGTGGTGGAGGTCGGGCCGGGGCTCGGTTCGCTGACGCTGGCCATCCTCGAGGTGGCCAAGTCGATGGTGGCCGTGGAGATCGACGAGGTGCTGGCTGCCCGACTGCCGCGCACCATCGCGGAGTTCGCCCCCGGCCAGGCCGCCAACTTCCAGCTGGTGCTGGCCGACGCGATGCGGGTGCAGGAGATCCCCGGGCCGCCGCCCACCGCGTTGGTCGCCAACCTGCCCTACAACGTCTCGGTGCCGGTGCTGCTGCACCTGCTCGACCTGCTGCCCTCGCTGGAGCGCGGGCTGGTGATGGTGCAGTCCGAGGTCGCCGACCGCCTGGCCGCCAAGCCCGGGTCGAAGGTCTACGGTGTCCCGTCGGTGAAGGCGGCCTGGTACGCCGACGTGCGTCGCGCCGGCGCGATCGGGCGCAACATCTTCTGGCCCGCCCCCAACGTCGACTCCGGCCTGGTGGGGTGGACGAGCCGTCCGGCGCCCAGCACCACCGCCACCCGTGACCAGGTCTTCGCGGTGGTCGACGCCGCGTTCGCCCAGCGTCGCAAGACCCTGCGCGCCACCCTGAAGGCACTGGTCGGCGGCAACGGCGACCGGGCCGAGGCTGCGATCGTGGCTGCGGGCGTCGACCCGAAGGTGCGCGGGGAGATGCTGGTCATCGACCAGTTCGTCGCGGTGGCCGAGCAGCTGTACGCCGGCACCGACGCGGCTCCCGCACGCGGCGAGGTCTGAGCCGTGCAGAGTGCCGGGTCCTCTTCCCTGACCGTGCGCGCGGCCGCGAAGATCAACCTGCACCTCGGTGTGGGCGCACCGCGCGAGGACGGCTTCCACCCGCTCGACACCGTCTACCAGGCGGTGAGCCTCTACGACGACCTCACCGTCACCGAGGCCGAGGAGTGGTCGCTGACCACCGTGGTCGACCCGTCGTTGGGTGAGGTGGAGCTGCCCGGTCCGGGGCAGAACATCGTCGACCGGGTGGCCGAGCTGCTGTGCGCCGAGCGGCGTGCTGGGGTTCGTCCCGCCGGACACGTCGAGGTGCTCAAGGCGATCCCGGTGGCCGGGGGCATGGCCGGCGGTTCCGCGGACGCGGCCGCCGCACTGGTGGCGCTCGACCGGCTCTGGGAGCTGGAGACGCCCGACCAGGCGCCGCTCGACCTGGCCGCTCGGCTGGGCTCCGACGTCCCGTTCTCGCTGGTCGGCGGCACCGCCCGCGGGCTGGGCCGGGGCGAGGTGGTGACGCCGCTGGTCGACAACGGCACCTGGTCGTGGGTGGTGGTGCCGGACGCCGGTGGCCTCTCCACCCCCGCCGTGTTCCGGCACTGGGACGCCCTGCACCGCGATGCCCTGCACAGCGATGCCCTGCACAGCGATGCCCTGCACCGCGATGCCCTGGGCGGGGACGTCCCGCCGCCCACCCCTGCCGACGCGGTGCTGAAGGCACTGGCGTCGGGCGACCCGCACGCACTGGCGGCGGCGATGCACAACGATCTGCAGTCTGCCGCGCTGGACCTGCGTCCCGACCTCGGCGACCTGATCGCGCTGGGGGAGTCCGAGGGCGCGCTGCGCGGCCTGGTCTCCGGCTCCGGCCCCACCTGCGTCTTCCTGTGCGAGTCGCCCCGGGCGGCCCGTGAGGTGGCGGCCGGTCTGCGCAGCACCCGGGAGACCGTGCTGCTGGCGCATGGTCCGGTGGCCGGCGCCCACGTCATCAGCTGACCCTCGTCGCTCCCCACCGGGTGGGGTCGTGGAACGGTCGTTCCCGCCACCACAACCGGTGGGGCGCGGTGGTCCCGGG
>JAZQNT010000483.1:0-10727 GCA_045627505.1 Nocardioides sp. | reverse complement strand
GGTTTTAAGAACATCGGTAAAGAGCGGTATTCTCTCATTCGTTCCGTGCAGGCGAAGTTCCTGGAGTTCTTCAAAGCTCCGGGGCCCTCGTGGCGTCAACGGCTCGCGGCCGCGGCGGTGCGGTCAGCCGACCTGCAGCTCGCCCATCTCGCCCCAGGAGTCGCCCTCCACCTGACGGGAGACGATCTGCGGGGTGGCGACCAGGTACTGCGGGAAGTCGACCTGCATCTGCTTGAAGTGCGCGGAGTTCACGTGCGGGCCGGCGCCGTCCTCGGTGAAGCCCTCGACCAGCACGTAGGTGTTGGGCTCCTCGACGCTGCGCGACCACTCGAACCAGAGGTTGCCCTGCTCGGCGCGGGTGGCCTCGGTGAACGGGCGGGAGATCTCGGGCCAGGCGTCGGCGAACTCGGGCTTGACCGGGAACTTCACGACGATGAAGTACATGTGCGTCTCCTTGGGACTGCCAGGGGGTGATTCGGGGGGTGCCTCACCGTAACTCGCGAGCCCGGGTGCGGGAGAACGCGAGGTGGCCGTCCTCCAGCTCCGCCTTGCCGATCAGCCGACGGTCCGCGAACCAGTTCATGCTCATCAACCAGGGCTCCCGGGTCCCCTGCCGGGGCAGGTCGTCCACGGCTCGCTGGACGTAGCCGGCACCGAAGTCGAGCAGGGGCCGGGTCTCGAACTCCCCCTCCGGCAACTGCGGACGCACCTGGTCGAAGCCGCGGGCGTCCATGTGCCGCAGCAGCCGGGTGAAGTACTCGCACAGCAGCGAGACCTTCAGCGTCCAGGAGGCGTTGGTGTAGCCGATCGCGAAGGCGAAGTTGGGCAGCCCGTCGAGCATGAAGCCCCGGTAGGCGACGTGGTCGGCGAGCACGAACGGCTCACCGTCGACGACCGTCTCGATCCCGCCGAACGGCAGGACCGACAGGCCGGTGGCGGTGACCACCACGTCGGCGTCCAGGTGCTCGCCCGACTCCAGCTGCACCCCGTCCGGGGTGAAGGTGCGGATCCGGTCGGTGACCACCGAGGCCTCCCCGCGGCTGATGGCGGCGAAGAGGTCGCCGTCCGGGACCACACACAGGCGCTGGTCCCAGGGCTGGTAGGGCGGGTTGAAGTGGACGTCCACCGGGTAGCCCTCGGGCAACTGCTTCACCTGGATCGCGCGGATCACCCGACGCGCCTGCTTCGGGAACCGTTGGCAGGCCAGCCAGGTGAGCCGCTGCACCAGCGCCGACTTGTACCGGGTGGCCACGAACCCGCGGTCCTCCCCCAGCAGCCGCATCGCCACCCCCGCGAACGGGTCCCGGGCGGGCAGCGGCAGCACGTAGCTGGGTGTGCGCTGCAGCATGGTCACGTGGCGCGCGGTGCCGGCCAGGGCCGGGACGAGCGTGACCGCGGTGGCTCCGGACCCGATCACCAGCACCCGCTTGCCGCCCAGGTCGGCGTCCTCGGGCCAGTGCTGGGGGTGGATGATCTCGCCGAGAAAGTCGTCCAGCCCCGGCAGCTCGGGGACGTACCCGCGGTCGTAGCGGTAGTAGCCGGCGCCGGCGAAGACCCAGGACGCGGTGAGCGTGCGCCGGACACCTGGCCCCTCACTGGCCGCCTCGCCGCTCCCGGCCCCGTCCCCGTGCGCGTCCCCGTGCCCGTCCCCGTGCCCGTCCCCGAGCTCGACCACGTGCACCGTCCAGCGCCCGGTGGCGCTCGACCACTCCATCCGCTCCACCCGGGTGCGGAACCGGATGTGCGGACGGATGCCCTCCGCGTCCACGGTCTCGTTGAGGTACTCCCGGATCGCCTCCCCCGAGGCGATCGCCACGTCCGAGCGCCAGGGGCGGAAGGCGAACCCGAAGGTGAACAGGTCGGAGTCGGAGCGGATGCCCGGGTAGCGGAACAGGTCCCAGGTGCCCCCGACGTCGTCGCGGGCCTCGAGCACCACGAAGGACTTCCCCGGGGTGTCGACCAACAGCTGGTGGGCCGCCCCGATCCCGGAGATGCCGGCCCCCACCACCAGGACGTCGACGTGCTCGGGCAACGACTGCGCGGCGTGCTGGTCCACCGGATCTCCTCCACCTCCGTGGGGCGCGGTCCGCCCCACCTCAGCCCCACCCTGCCAAGCCGGACGTCGGCTGGCGAGCACCTCGTGCGATCGCGAGGTGGTGGGTCGGGGGCGCTCAGCCCTCCTCGGGCTCCGACCGCATCAGCGGCTCGATCATCCGGGCCACGTACTCGGTGAGGGTGTCGACGTCGGCCGCGGCCAGCGCGGAGGTGCCGATGCGCACCCGCAGGAACCCGACCCCGAACGCCACGGCCGCCACCAGCTCGGCCCGCAGCCGGCCGTCCTCGCCGTCCAGCAGGTCGCCCAGCCCGGTCCCGAAGGTCTGCTCGAGGCCCGCGCGGACCTCGGCCCGGACGGTCTCGTCGTTGCTGGCCGCCACCATCAGGGCCAGCTTGCCCAGGTCGCTGCCGGCTGCCTTCTCGGCCAGTCGCCGGGCGATGGCGTGCGGCAGGTCCTCCACCGCCGTCTCGTCGAACATGTCCGAGAACCCGGGGGGCTCATCGATCACCGCCTCGGTGAGCAGCCCCTCCTTGGACCCGAAGTAGCGGTAGACCAAGGCCTGGTTGACGCCCGCCACCTGCGCCACCATCCGGGTGCTGACCCCGTGGCTCCCGTGCTCGGCGACGAGCTCGCGGGCCGCCTCGAGAAGCGCCCCGCGGGTGCGCGCGGCATCGCGACGCCGGGGGGCGTCGGCCTTCGGCGTCTCATCGGCCACTCGGCGGTCCTTCCTGGGTGGTCCTTCCTGGGCGGTCGTCGCCCCACAGTCTAGGCAGGCGCCTCAGCACCGTGGGTCGCTGCGGGCGACGCCGCCTGCCGCATAAGTAATCACTTGTTGACTTAGTCCCCGCCCTGGTTCTACCGTTCGATGTATTCAAACGACTACATAGATGTGAATCCGGAGCGTTCCATGTCCTCCACGACCTCCGCGGCACCCCGGCGCTCGAACCCGGGCGCAGTGCTCGGCATCCTCTCGCTGTCCACGTTCGCGATCATCGTCATGCAGACGATGGTCATGCCGAGCCTGGGCGAGATCTCCCAGAGCCTCGGCATCTCCACCGCCGACGGCTCCTGGCTGATCACCGCCAACCTGCTCTCCGCCGCCGTCTTCACCCCACTGCTGGGATCGCTCGGTGACGCCCTGGGCCGCAAACGGATCCTGCTGGTCGTGCTCGCACTCACCACCGCCGGCTCCGTGCTGGTGGCCCTCGCCCCGAACATGGGCATCGCCCTCCTCGGCCGCGTCCTGCAGGGCACCGGCATGGCCGTGATGCCACTGGCCATCGGCGTCATCCGGGAGGTCTTCCCGGCATCCAGGGTGCCGTCGGGCGTGGCCCTGCTCTCCGCCCTCTCGGGCGTCGGCGCCGGTGCTGGCCTGCTGATCTCCGGCCTGCTGATGAAGGCGGACTTCTCCGGCCAGGAGATGTTCTGGTTCGCCGCCGCGGTCACCCTGCTCGGACTCGTCGGCGCCGCCACCCAGATCCACCTCGCCCCGCACGTGCGCACCGCCTTCCACCTCGACGTCCCGGGCCTGCTGACCATGTCGCTGGGCCTGGTCGCCCTGGTGCTCGGCATCAACCGGGGCCCGGAGTGGGGATGGAGCTCGGGGCGAGTCGTCGGACTCTTCGTCGCCGCCGCCGTGCTGCTCGTGGCCTGGTTCCTCGTCGAGCAGCGCGTGAAGCACCCGCTGGTCGACATGCGGATGATGAAGAACCCGGTGGTTGCGGTCACCAACCTGACCGCGCTCGTCCTCGGCGCCGGCATGTACGGCGCGTTCGTGCTGATCCTGCAGTTCGTGCAGACCCCTCCCGAGGTGGCCGGGTACGGCTTCGGCGAGGACGCCCTCGGTGGCGCCCTCACCCTGCTCCCGCTCACCCTCGGCACCCTGGTGGCGGCCGCGCTGGTCTCGGCGATGATCAAGCGGGTCGGCCCCAAGTGGCCGCTCGTGCTGGGCGCTGGAGTCACCGCGCTCACCTACGCCTTCATGATGGTGTTCCACGACGACCACATCGACTTCTACCTCGCCTCCGGCCTGATGGGCCTGGGCCTGGGTCTCGCGCTCGGCGCCATGCCCACCCTGCTCAACAACAGCGTCGCGGCCGACCAGACCTCGATCGCCAACGGCGTGAACGCCACCCTGCGCTCGGTCGGCGGCTCAGTGGGCACCACCATCGCCAGTGCCGTCCTCGCCGCGCATGCCATGGACCAGCTCCCGCTGCCCACCGAGGACGGCTTCCAGGTGGCCTACGGCGTCTCGTTCGGCATCTGCGTCCTCGCCATCGTGGCGTCCCTGCTGCTCCCGTACCGCCACACCGCCGCCACCAGCAGCGCGGTGACCGGGGCGTCCGACACCGACGCCACCCCGGAGGCAGAGGAGCTCGTCGGGTCGAACTGACCCGAGTGCTCCGACGAGGCCTCCCCGGGACGAACACCGTCCGGGGAGGCCTCGCCCTTGACGCACCCACGTGCCTGCCCGTCACCATGGGCTGGTGACAGCGACGGCCTCCAACCCGCACAGCGGCCTGGGCATCGACCTGGGCGACCACCTCGACCGGTACGCCCAGGTGCCCACCGGGGTGCGACTGTGCCACCGCGTCAGCGACCCGGCAGCGGGCAGCGAGGAGCACCCGGTGCCCCTGGTGCTGGTCTCCGGGCTCTCGCAGGACCAGACCGCCTGGCCGGAGCCGATGCTCGACGTCCTGGCCCAACGCGGGTTGCGGGTGATCACCCTCGACAACCGTGACTCAGGACGCTCCACCCGGTTCGAGTCCCAGCGCCTGGCCAGCAAGCTCGACCTGTTGCGGGCCACCGCGCCGACCGGCTCGTACACGTTGGAGGACATGGGCGCCGACGTCATCGGACTGCTCGACCACCTCGACCTCGAGCGCGTGCACCTGGCGGGGATGTCGATGGGCGGGATGATCGGGCAGGTGGTGGCCTCCACCATCCCGGAGCGGATCGCCTCCTTCACCTCGATCTTCTCCACCACCGGGCAGGGCAAGGTGGGCCAGCCGGCGAAGGCCACCATGGTGCGGTTCGCGGCCCGGGCCCCCCGCGACGAGATGGAGGGCGTGACCACCCACCTCACGATGACCCGGTACCTGGCCGGGCGCGACTACCCGCCGGACGTGGAGGTCGAGGTGGCCATGGCGCTGCGCACCTGGCGCCGGGGCGCCGGTCCGCGCAACGGGGCGGCGGTGGTGCGGCAGATCTCCGCCATCCAGGCCTCCGGCGACCGGACCGCCTCGCTGTCCCGCATCACCGCCCCGACGCTGGTGCTCAACGGCGACCGGGACCCGATGGTGGCGCCGTCGGGCGGGCTGGCGACGCACCGCGCGATCGTCGGCTCACGCCACCAGGTGATCACCGGGATGGGGCACCACATCGGCCCGGGGCTCGACGTGATGCTGGGCGCCATGGTCGCCGACCACGCCTGGGCGGCGGGACGCTGATCCGGGGCCGGGACTGGGAGGCGGCCGCCGGCTGACAGGGGCCCCGGCCTGCGGTGGCCCGGCGGGGGCGTACATGCTGCTCCCCTCGCCCGCTTAGCATCTGTCCGGTCGGGACAGGGTGTCCTGCTGATGACAGGAGCCAAGATGAAGTCCGCCTGGGTGCGCGCGGTGGCGATCCTGCTCGTCGCCATGCTGGTGCTGACCGGCCTGGGCGCCGTGCTGTCCAGCGCCATGGCGGCGGACTGGAAGCTTCCCTCGCACGCACTGGCCAAGGTCGGTCAGCAGGCGGAGTACCGAGCAGGCGGGTACTACGAGGGCTGCTACGACTGTCGCGGCTTCTCCGCGCGCGTCTACTCCAGCGGCGACGGCTACGCGAGCGGCCTCGACTCCCGTGGGCGCCTGGTCACCGTGGCGCGCGGCTCCGACCGCGTCACCGTACGCCGGCACGCCTCCCCCACCGCGAAGGCCACCGGGGCCCGCACGATCAAGGCACCCAAGGGCTGGACGGTGGGCGGCTTTCACCTCGGCTCGGACGGGTACTGGTACCTGGCGCTGGGTCGGGAGAACCCGAAGGAGAAGAAGAACCGGGCGGTCGTCCAGGTCCGCCGCTACGACCAGTCGCTGCGACTGCGCGGGACGGTGGAGGTCAAGGGCGGCGTCGCCGCCGCCCCCGGCGGTCTCGGCGGCATCAGCGTTCCGTTCCGCAGCGGCACCGTCGCGATGGTCGTCCACCAGGGCAGGCTGTGGCTGCACCTGGCGCGGCAGGAGTTCAAGCACACCGACGGACTCAACCACCAGAGCGCCATGGTCATGCGACTCGACTTCTCCACCGGCAAGGCCGAGTACGTCATGCGCAACGCCAGCCACTCGTTCAACCAGTTCATCGTCTCCGACGGCCAGCGGCTGGTCACTGTCGACCACGGCGACGCCTACCCGCGCGGGCTCGAGGTGCAGGAGCTCCACTGGAACGACGAGGACCCGGACCACCCCTACTGGGACAGCCGGAGCATGGTGCCGTTCAAGTTCCGCGGCAAGGTCGGCGCCAACTACACCGGCGCCACGCTCAACGCCGTCGCCCTCGGGTCCAGCCGGGTGCTGACCATCGGGATCGCGGTGCCGCACTCCAAGGCGGTGAAGGGCGTCACCGGGTCGAGCAGGAAGTTGTGGCCCAACGTCCACCTGACGTCCAGCGACCCGCGCACCGGGCGGAGCACCTTCCGCTGGATCACCACGTACCACCCGAAGAAGACCACCGCCCGAGTCGGCCACCTCCGCCTCACCGCGCTGGGCAAGGACCGATTCGCGCTGCTGTACGACGTGACGAAGCGGGGCAGCACGAAGGGCACCACCCACTACCTGCTGGTCGACGAGCAGGGACGCACGCTGGCGCACCGCACCTTCTCCGGTGCCTTCCGAGCGCTGTCCGCGCCTGTGCTGCAGGGCAAGCGCCTGGTGTGGGTCAACGAGTTCAGCAAGGACCGGCACGGCTTCGACCGCGTCACCCACCTGTCGGCGCTGGACGTCAGCAACCCGCAGAAACCGGTGCTCCTCAAGCGCGGCTGAAGGCGTCGGAACCCGGCCGGTGGCGCGTCACGCGTCACCTGCCGGTTCGTTTGCACAGTTCGGGCTGCACAGTTCGGGCTACACAGTTCGGGTTGCACAGCTCGGTGCTCAGGGGATGCGGGTGAGCCACTCCTGGGTGGCGAACTTCGACTCCACCAAGGCTTCGGCCTCGGCCCGGGTCGCCTCGTCCAGCGGCACGGTCTTCAGGCCGTAGGAGTCCTTGAACTCGGCGACCAGCGCGTCGATCACCTCGGCCCGCTCCAGCCCGGTCTGCGAACGCATCGGGTCGACCCGCTTCTTGGCCGACTTGGTGCCCTTGTCCGAGAGCTTCTCCCGGCCGATGCGCAGCACCTGGGTCATCTTGTCCGCGTCGATGTCGTAGGCGGCGGTGACGTGGTGCAGCACCGCCCCGGAGGCGAACCGCTTCTGGGCCGCGCCCCCGATCTTGCCCTGCGGGGAGGCGATGTCGTTGAGCGAGACGTAGTCGGCGTTCACCCCCAGGCCGCGCAGCGCGCGCAGCACCCAGGCGTCGAGGAACTTGTAGGACTCCGCGAAGCTCTGGCCGGCCACCAGCGTCGCGGGGACGTAGAGCGAGTAGGTGATGGTGTTGCCCGGCTCGACGAACATCGCGCCACCACCCGAGACCCGACGCACCACGGTGATGTCGTGCGCGGCCGCGGCCTCGAGGTCCACCTCGTTCCGCAGCGACTGGTACGAGCCGATGATGACCGCCGAGGAGGCCCAGTCCCAGATCCTCAGCGACGGGTTGCGTCGTCCCTCGGCCACCTGGCGGGCGAGCACCTCGTCCACGGCCATCTGCATCATCGGCTCCAGCGGACCGGCATCCACCAGCTCGAACTGGTGGTCGTGCCAGGTGGTGGCGCGGCCGAGGGCGCGCAGCACGGTGAGCGCGACGTCCTTCGGCGCGAAGCCGAACATCACGGCCTCGCCGCGGGCCGCCTCCACCTTCGAGGTCAGTCCCTCGTAGGTGGTGTGGACGTCGATGCCCTCGAGGGCGGCACGGATGTCGTCGAGCGCCTCGTCGGGCTCGAGGAAGAAGTCACCGGAGAGCACGACGTCGACCAGACGTCCGTCCTCCACCCGGCCCTCGACCCGGACGAGCTTGCCGCCCGGGACCTTGCGCTCACCCGTCACGGTTCCATTCACAGTCGTGGTCACGCTTGGACAATCTACGGCTGGTCCAGACCATTCCCGTACCCGGTGGCCAGCAGCGGGCTGCCGCTGCGCACGTGCCCCCGAATGGGCTGGCACGGCGAACAGGGCGAGCCCAGTTCAGAGCCCAGAGCCCAGAGCGCAGTGCTCAGAGTGCAGTCGCCCGGGCGACGTCGCGCGCCAGCACCTGCGGCCAGGTCTGCAGCTGTGCGGGGGTCGCCGCCACCCGCAGCGTCGCGTCCGGCATCAGCTGCACCAGCGACTCGGCCGTGGAGAGCGGGTGGGCGGGATCGTCGGTCCAGCCGAGGATCGTGGTGGGGACGGCGATCCCGGCCACGTCGGCACGGTCGGGGAAGTTGGCCAGCGCCGCGCCACGCAGCACCCAGGGCAGCAACTCCTCGGTGATCTGCGGAACGGTCTCGGGCGAGCCGCTCTGCGCGGGCGGGCGCGGGATGAGGCGTCCGGCGGCCACGAACGCCTCGACCCCCTCCTTCTCCACGAAATCGGCCTGGGCGAGGTACGCGTCGGCCCGCGCCGCGCGCGTCTCCCACGCGGTGGGCGGCACCATCAGGGTGAAGCTGGAGAACCGGTCGGGGTCCTTCACCGCGGCGTGCAGCAGCGTCCCGCACCCCATGGAGGGCCCGACGCCGTGCACCTTCTCCCCGGGAAAGACCTCGTCCAGCAGGGCCAGCAGGTCCTCCGCCAGGGAGGACCAGCGGTAGTCCTCCGGCTGCTTGCGGCCGGTGGAGTGGCCGTGCGCCCGGGCGTCGTAGCGCAACAGTCGGGTGCCCGAGAGCCCGCGCCCGAGGTCGAGGTCGAGGACCCGGTCGCGCGAGCGCGAGGAGGTGAGACCGTGCAGCTGGACCACCGGGTGCCCGCCCTCGTCGCTGATCTCGGTGTCGAGGAGCGCCCCGGGAACTGCGAAGACCGCCACCTTCATCCTCCTCCACCCGCCGCACGGTGGGCCTACGCTAGCGCGCATGCGGCTCACCAACGTGGCTCATCTGAGACTGCCGTTCGGACGCCTGTACGGCTACGACGTGAGCGTCGGCGCGCGCGGGGACGAGCTCCCGGTCTCCTTCGACCAGGGGCGCCACGTCGGCGAAGGAGACCGCCCGGGCTCCTGGATGGCCCTCTCCTTCCGGTTGCCCGAGCAGGTGCAGCGTGAGCACCTGGCCGCTGCCTGGCTGGCAGTCATCGCCCGGCACGGAACCCTGCGGACCGTCTTCTCCCCGGGGCCGGACGGTGCGGGGAACCCGTTGCTGCACCAGGTGGAGATCGGTCCCGGACGGTGGCGTGAGCACCCGGTGGCGCCCGGCCAGGCGGTCAACGAGGCGTTGCGCGACGTGCTCGACGCGGCCTGTCGTCCCTACTCCAGCCCCTCGCACCGGCTGTGCGTGCTGGAGACCGCCGACGGCCCCACCGTGGTGATCGGGGCAGACCACGCGCACACCGACATGTGGTCGATGCTGGTGGTCGCGCGCGACCTGCTCGCCGCCCTGCCCCGGGCCCGGTCCGGCCAGGACCCCACGCGGGCGCTGCCGCCCGTGGCTGCCTTCGCCGAGCACACCCGACGTCTGGCCGAGCGGGCCGTGGCACCCACGGAGGTGCGCGAGCGCTGGGCCGAGATCATCGCCGAGGGCGGCGACGTGATGCCCCGGTTCCCGATGCCGTTGGGTGACGTCGAGGCGCCCACCCGGGAGCGGGTGGAGGTGCGCGACGTCCTGGACGTGGACGACTGCGCCGCGTTCGGCGCCGAGGCCCGCGACCGGGGCGTCTCCACGCTGGCGCTGGTGGTCTCGGCGATGACGAAGGTGACCCGCGAGCTGGCCGACGAGCCACTGCGGGCGGTCTTCCCCGTGCACAGCCGGCACGAGGAGACCTGGCACGACGCGGTGGGCTGGTTCATCACCAACTCGGTGCTGCAGGCCGACGACGACCACCCGCGGGCCGCCGCGGCGGCGGTCAAGGAGGCCGTCCGGCTCGGCTCGTACCCGCTCGCGGAGGTGCTGGCGCCGTGGGGCGGGATGCCCGCGTCACCGGGCATGTTCGCGATCTCCTGGCTCGACCTGCGGCGCCTCCCGGTGCGGGTGGACTCGGCGGGGTTGGAGGCGCAGTACGTGGGCGCGGAGATCCTCACCGACGGGGTGATGCTGTGGTTCATCCTCGACGAGAACGGCCTGCACCTGCGCTGCCGCTACCCCGACACCCCTGAGTCGCGGGCCAACGTCGGCACCTGGCTCGATGAGCTCGTCTCCACCCTGCGCACGTGGGCCCGTGCCTCCGCCGGCGGGGTGCTGCGCCTGGCTGGACCGGACGGCGAGCGGCTGTTCCGGTTGCAGCGCGCCGAGCGTGCCGACGTGCCGGCGCTGGTGGCCCTGCTCGCCGACGACGAGCTCGGGGCCAGCCGTGAGGGCGCCGACCTTCCTCGGTACGAGGCTGCCTTCGACGCGGTGACCCGGGAGAAGTCCCACTACCTGGCCGCG
>JAZQNT010000482.1:0-3538 GCA_045627505.1 Nocardioides sp. | reverse complement strand
GTCTACGACGGCTCGTGGACCGAGTGGGGCAGCATCGTCGGGTTCCCGATCGAGAAGTGACGGCGAGGCGGGACCGGCGGGCGCCTTTGGGGGGACGCCCGTCGGTCCCGTCGGCGTCGGTGTCGCTGTTCCACGGTCTGTCGGGACCGGTTGACCCGGGTCACGGTATTGGCCAGAGCGGCACGCCCACGCCGGGACGCCCACCCCGGGACGCCCACCGCTCCGGGACGCCCACCCCCGGGACGTCATAGGAACCGCCGGCCGGGGCCGGCAATTCCTATCACGTCCCGCAGGGGTGGGTGGAGACCAACTTCGTCGACCCGGCCAGCATGCAGATCGACTCGGAGCAGCGGTTCCTCACCGACGTGCCCGGCTGGATCAAGACCCAACGCCTGGACGAGGGCGGGGCGGGCCCGACCCGGCTCCGCAGCCGGTTCCTGGCGCGCCATCTCGTCGTGAGGCCGGCGCCGGCGGAGTACTGGGTGGACCTGCGTGTGGAGGTGGCGCACGACCAGGGCCGGTGGACCGTGGACACCTTCGGTGGCTCAGTGGGGCCGTCGGAGAGGATGCACCCCGAGGACAAGAAGATCTACCTCGGTGATGTTTCGCAGTGGCACCGGATCGAGGCAGCCATCTGAACGTCCACCAGCAGGACGTCCACCAGCAGTAGTGGTGGGAGGGTCGGGCAGGCACCGCGCCTCGTCTCGACACGTGAAAGGCCACGCCGGTCGCTGGCCCGAAGATGACGCGGAAGTTGAGTCTGTGCGAGGGCCCCGCGGCGTGCGTTGCCAGCTGCTCCGGTCAGCCGGCCCCGATCTTGGGAGGAAGCAGGTGTCGAGCCTATGGCGTCAGCACGATCTTGCCCGGGTGAACCGCTGCGCGGAGTGCGTCGACCGCCCGGGCGGCATCGGCGAAGGTGTACGTGCGGGAGAGCGTCGAGTGCAGTTCTCCCGATGAGAGCGCTGCGGCGAGTTCGGCGATGTCGTCGCCGCGCGTGGATGCCATGAGCGTGACAGCCTTGAGGTCGCGGACGAACGGAGCCCGGAGCGACCGGGACAGGGGGCCAAGAAACGTCCCGCCGTTCTCGCCGCCCCCGAGCACCAGCGTGCCACCGGACGTGATGACCCGCCTCCACTGTGCGACCGGCAGGCTCCCCGCAAAGTCGAGCACGGTGTCGAAGCGGCGGGACCCTTCCGTGGGGCGGGTTGTCGCATAGTCGATCACCTCGTGCGCGCCGAGCTCGCGCACGAAGCCCGCCTTGGCGGCGCTGCACACCGCGGTGACGTGCGCGCCGCGGGCAGCGGCGAGTTGCACCGCGTACGATCCGACGCCTCCGCCGGCACCGGTGACCGCGACATGCGCCCCGTGCAGATCGCCCACGGCGCGCAGCGCTTGGAGGGCGGTGTATCCGGCCATCGGCACCGCCGCCGCCTGCTCGAAGCTCACCCCCGGGGGCAACGGCTGCAGCAGCTCTTCCTTCGCGCTCGCGCGAGTGGCCCAGGAGCCGCGGGCCGATCCGAACACCTCGTCGCCGACGGCGAAGCGCGTGATGCCCGGCCCGATGGCTGCCACCACGCCCGCGACGTCCTGGCCGAGCACCGGCTGTCTGGGTCGCCGCAACCCCGTCCCGAGGCGCATGAGAGTCGGCTCGCCCGTCATCAGGTGCCACTCGGCCATGTTGACGCCGGCGGCGCGCACATCCACGATCACCTGGTTCGGTGCCGGTACCGGTTCGTCGACCTCGTCAACGTGCAGCACCGAGGTGTCCCCGTACTCGCGTCGTACAACAGCTTTCATCAGACGTCCTCTTTCGGTGTGTAGCTGAACACGTCGTCGAGCCCGACGCCGAAGACGTGTGCGATCTGGAAAGCCATCTCCAACGATGGCGAGTACTTGCCCTGCTCGATCGCAATGACCGTCTGGCGGGTGACGCCGATACGCTCCGCGAGCTGCGCCTGGGTCATCTCTCCTGCGGAGGACCGCAGCAGACGGATCCGGTTGGCCACCCGTGTCGGCTTCGCCATCTCAGAAGCACCGTCGATACGCGACGAGCTTGGTCGCTGCTTGCAACATGGCCGCGATCACGAAACCGAGGTAGAGCACGTTCGCGATGTACACCTGCGGAGCCTCGACGAGGCACAGGGCGAGCGCCGCCACACCGCCGATGACGATGAACGAGTTGCCCACACGTGACCCGAACCAGTCAATCTCCCTGTCCCGCTGGTCGATCCGGCGAGTCCCCGCCATGCCGAGCACGATCCCGGCCAGGATTCCTGCGGTGATCGCCCCGAGGACCGCCCACGCCATCGGCCAGGCGTACGTCTCGGCGTCGAGCGGTCCGCTCCCCGACATGAAGGCGAGCACCAGGTAGGCGACATAGCCGACCGGGGCGATCGCACCGAACGCCCACGTGTTCTTTTCCTCGTAGGTCACTGTCTCTCCTCACCAAGTGTCAAGAATTCTTGACAGTGGCAACGTAGGAGACCTTCGAAGCGATGTCAATGATTCTTTACCTGTGGCGTCGCAGCCGATGGTCACGGTGAGAAAGACGTGTGGGGCGGTTGGGCTGTTCGCCCCGTTGCGGGGGTTCAAGCCTGCGCAAGGAGCGGACGGTTGGGGCGGTGCGGATCCAACTGCCTGATCAGGGCTCGCGGGCGCAGACTCGGGCTCGACCAGATTGGGGGCGCTCGCCACCGCGGCGGGCGCCGAGGAGAGCGCCGCGAGCCTCCGCCCCATCCGTGTGCGGCATGCAGAGGGCCTCGGAGCCATCGGCTCCGAGGCCCTCAATGACGAGTGCCGGTCACCACACCGAGGCACTCGCCGCAGGGTGAGCGCGTCGACCGGACGCCCTCACCGAGTTCACCGCCTCACGGCGCGCGTCTTGGCGGAGGTGCGAGGCAGGGTCGTGTATCCGGCCTTGGAACCGGTGACCTTGACGCTGAGGCGCTTGCCCCTGTCGCTGCGCTTGAGGACGTAGGTCTTGCCGGTAGCGCCCTTGATCGCCTTGCCGTTGCGCAGCCAGCGGTACTTCAGGCTCACCTTGCCGGGCTTCCACGCCTTGGTGCTGACCTTCAGCCTGGCGCCGACCTTGGTCTTGCCCGAGATCTTCACGGCGGTGGCCGTGAGCTCTCCGGACTTCACCCCGTGGGCGGGGGAGGTGCGGGTCACCCGGTGGTGGCCGACGCTCACGACCACGCGGACGCTGACCTTCTTGCCCTTGTCCTGGGCACGGAGGGCGTACGTGTCGGCCGTGGCGCCCTTGATCGCCTTGCCGTCGCGCAGCCACTGGTACTTCGCCGCGGCTCCGGTCGGCCAGCCGGTTGCCTTCGCAGTCAGGGTGTTGCCCACCCGATGGACGCCCGTGGCCTTCGGCGCAGCGAGAGTCGGGGCAGGGCCAGCGGTCGGGGTGGGAGTGGCCGCCAGCGTGGGGCCCGGGGTGGGTTCAACGCTTGGGGTCGGGCTGGGTTCCGGCGTGGGCTGCAATTCTTCTCCTCCAGACTTTTGCAAATCCGAGCAAGTATTCACTCTCTGCCAGCGG
>JAZQNT010000481.1:0-10367 GCA_045627505.1 Nocardioides sp. | reverse complement strand
AGCGCGTGGTCCTGGTGGGCGTCGAGGTCGGGGGCGAGCAGGTCGAGGTGGGCCTGCTGCGGCTGCCCGTCCGGCCACTGCGGCGGCACGTGGTTCGGCGCGTGCTGGAAGGCCAGTCGCGTGCCCCCGGGCACCTCGACGACCGCCCGCTCCGCGTCGCTCTCGGGGGGCACCTCGGGGCCGAGCAGGTCGGCGTAGAACCGCGCGAGCGCCAGCGGGTCGGGGCAGTCGAGCACCACGCTCCGTAGCGTCGGGAAGCGAGAGTCGTGCAGGCGCGTGACCTCCCGCCGGACCACCGGCCACGACACCGCCTCTGTCCGGCCGTCCTGACCCACCCGCTCGCTCCCAGCGGTACGAGACTCCGCACGGTGCAGCAGCTCGAGGTCGACCAGCATTGCCTTGGGGGCGCCGTCGACGTTGAACCCGAGGTACACGGGATACGAGCCGTCACCCATGCCGCACTCGAAGAGCACCGCCACGACCCGACCCTCGGCCTCGACCGCAACCGCTTTCTCCTCCAGCACACGCCGACCCAGCTCGAGCGTGTACTCATCGTCCGTGAACAGCTGCTTCAGGAGCGCAGTGTCCGTCACGTCGAAGAAGGCACCGAGGCCCGTGTCGACCTCGAGATGAAGGTCTTCCCCGTCGAACGCCAAGGGCAGCCAAGTATCGACTTCCTCGACCCGGCCCACCGCTGCGGCGTACACCAAGGGCGCCGACAGGTGCGGCAAACTCACCGTCCCCAGGACGACCGGAGCATCGGAGGGCAAGAAGAAGTGCGCGTACTCCGGGAAGGTCTCCGGCCACCACGGGTCAGCAACCACCACCGCCTCCCCAGGAAGCCCGAGCGTCGGCCCGAGCAACGCCTCCAACACAACACCGGAGACGGCGGGACGCTCCCCCTCAGCAGGCCAGTCGTACTCGTCCCCGAATGCGACCAGGTCGCATGGTTCCAGATTCATGATGCCCCTCAACAGACGTTAGGTAGCTGCGTCCTGCCGGCACTGCCCTTGCTCCCGGCATAGGAGGCCGAGACGGAGTCTGGGATCGCACGGCCGCGGTACCCGAGTGCCACAACGTAATAGACGGTCTCACCGTTCTTCACCGCGTCCGCAACCTTCTTCTCGAACACGCGCATCTCGCCTCCGTTCACCCTTGGGCACTGCGTGAAGATGTTGCCCCGTACGCCCTGGCCTCCGAGGCGCTTCGCGATGATGTGGCCGCGGTGGTAGCCCTCCCCGTAACCCGGAGGGTCGTGACTCGGCCTGGTACCTGTGCCCAGCCCCGCCTTCGTGAGGCAGGCGTCGGCGCCCATCGGCTTCTCGATCGGGCCCCAGTAGTTGTACCAAGACTGTCCATTGACTGTGCAGTCTTGGGGACGCGGCTTGTTGGTGCCACCTGAAGGCAGAGGGAAGGGTACGGGCAGCGATTGCGTGATCGGCTCCTCCTCATCGTCCACCTCGGCGTCCTCGTCCGGCCCGAGCGCTGTGGTTGCTGCCAGGTGGACCCCGGCTGCGGTGCCGGCGATGACTGCCCCCGTGAGGACATGCTGCTTGACCACGCTGAACGCGAGATGCGGCAGGACAATGGGCAGAGCAGCAGCCGGGCGCAACGTCGCCCCGTACTCCCCGGCCACGAACTGACCGGTTGGGTCCACGAGCGTGGTCGGGTTGTTGGCCACGTAGGTGTAGAGGTTCCATCCGACCGCTCCGGGTGCGCCGGGGCGCACCGGGTCGGTCGAGAGGAACCGGCCCAGGCTGGTGTCCAGGTCTCGTGCGTTGAGGTGCACGAGGTCACCAGACTGCTGGGCGCCCGTGTAGCCGAACCTGCTCTGCGTGCCTGCGCTGCTCGTCCGGGAGCCGAACACGTTGTAGCTGGTGGTTCCGGCCACGGTGCCATCGTCGTCCGTCAGTGCACGGACCGTGCCCTGCCCGTCCGCGAGCGGATAGTGGGTCTCAGCACCGTCCGTCTCAACGACGCCCTCCGGGAGGTGGACGAACATGTCATCACCGGCCTGGACCAGGTCGGGGACTCCGTCGTCCGTCACACGGTCGTGCAGCAGGCTCGTCTCGCCGTCGCCGCTGTCCTCACTGACACGGACACCGTCGCCGTCGTAGGCGTAGGTCGCCGAGCCACCGTCAACGGCGGGACCGTCCACCTGGACCATCCGCCCCAGCCAGTCCCAGTCGTAGGTGGTCCCGCTCGCCTCGGTGACGTTGCCCGCCGCGTCGTGACTGACGGCGTCGCCGTCGACCGAGACCAACTGCGAGGCGTCGTCGTACACCGAGACGACCGTGTCCTCCGTCCCCTGCCGGGAGGTCACCCGGTTGCCGGCGGCGTCGTAGGTGTACGTCGTCGTCTCCCCGGCCGCGTCGCTCGCGGAGACCAGCTGGTCGATCTCGTTGAGGACGAAGGTCTCGGTGCCCTGCGGCGTCCGCAGGCTCGTGCGGTTGCCGTCGCCGTCGAGCGTGTACCGCGCGAAGTCGACGACCTCGTTGCCGCGACGGTGCTCGACCTTCGTGAGCCGACTCGCAGCGTCGTAGGACCAGTTGGTGGCCACACCATTCGGCCGCTCCAGGGAGCTGATGCGGCCGTCCGCGGCGTGGTCGACGTCGAAGGTGTTGCCCTCGTGGTCGGTGAGCGTGTCGAGACGCCCGGCCGGGTCGTAGCTGTAGCTGACCGAGCCACCGGGGACCGACATGGCCGTGCGCAGGCCCGAGCGGTCGTAGTCGTAGGACACGACCCCGGCAGGGGACGCCACACGCCTCGTCGCACCGTCCTGGGTGTAGGCCCAGGCGGTCGTGCCGCTGGAGTCGGTCATGGACGTCCGTCGGCCGAGGGCGTCGTACTCGTACTCCACCTTCTCGTTCCCGCCACGGCGCTCCAGGGCGGTGAGGCGTCCGGCGCGGTCGTACTTCCGGTCGACCGTCACCCCGCGGGCATCGGTCGTGGACTTCAGGCGACCCGCGGCGTCGTACTCCGAGGTCTGCCTGCGGTCCAGCGGGTCCGTCTCCGTCGCGACCTCGCCGAGCGGCGTGTAAGTCACGCGCCAGGTCTTACCCCGCGGGTCGGTGACCGACGTGCGCTGTCCAGCGTCGTCGTAGCGGAACTTCACCTCGTTCCCAAGGGCGTCCACCGTCGAGACGAGGTTGCCGACACCGTCGTACTCGTTGGTCACCGTCGCCGGCCCGGAGCCCTGCTGACGCGGCTCGCGCTCGGTCAGCATGCGGCCGAGGGCGTCGTAGGTCGTGGACCAGACGTTCCCCAGCGCGTCAGTCGTGGTGCTCAGCCTGCCAGCGGGGTCGTACTCGAAGGACTTGGAGACTCCTGTCGGGCTACTCTCCGACTCCGTCAGGCCACCTGCAGAATGGCTCAGACGGGTGATGCCACCGTCGGGTGCCACGGTCGCCACGAGCCGGCCGGCTGCGTCGTACCTGTAGGTGGTCCGCCTGCCCTCGCCGTCGACCATGGCGACCTTGCGGCCCGCCGCGTCGAACTCGAACAGGGTCGCGTCGCCCTCCTCGTCGACCTCCTCGACCAGCTGGCCGGCAGCGTCGTACCGCTGCGAGGTGACCCCGCCGTCCGGATACTCCGTGCTCGTCAGACTCCCCAGGGCGTCGTACTCGTAGCTGGTGGCGTGGCCGAGAGGATCGGTCGTCTTCCTGAGACGTCCGCTCGGCCAGTACTCGTGGGAGGTCACGTTTCCCAGGGGGTCCTCCTCGCGCTCGACGAGACCGTCGCCCGAGTTGGTGTACCTAGTCACGCCGCCGGCGGGGTTCGTGGAGGTCAGGAGCCTGCCGGCGAGGTCGTAGGTACTGCGGGTGACCCGCCCGAGCTCGTCGGTGACGGTGAGGACGTTGCCGGCCCCGTCGTACGTCGTCCTGACTGGCTCCTTGTCCCCCACCTTGCGGAGGACCTCGCGCCCGAGCTCGTCGTAGCGGATGGTCGTCGGCAGGTCGGTGTGGTTGCCGATCTTGGTGACCAGCCCGGCCTCGTCGACCGTGTAGTCGACCGTGGCGCCGCTCGGGTCCACCGTGCGGATCAGGCGGTTCAGGTCGTCGAACACCTGGCGCGACACCTTGCCGTCCGCGTCCTTCTGCGCGACTTCGTTGCCGGCCGCGTCGTAGGTCGTCTCGCTGCGGTTGCCCAGCGGGTCGACGACCGCAGTGCGGCGACCGGACGCGTCGTACTCATAGCGCGTCACGTTGCCCAAGGGGTCGCGCTCGGAGGTGACCAGGCCGGCGGCGGAGTAGGTCCACGCCCACGACTTACCGAGGCGGTCGACCTTCCCGGTGCGACGACCGTTCGTGTACGTGTAGCGCTCGACGTGGCCCAGCGGGTCCTTGATCGAGGCAATCGTGCCGTCGGCGTTCCAGGTGTAGGTGATGACCTTGCCCTCGGGATCGGTCCAGGTCAGCGGCTGCCCCAGTGCGTCGTAGGTGACCTTGGTCTGCGCACCGGACGGAAGCTTGAGGCTGGTGATGTCCTTCCCGGAGTAGGTGGCGCGCCACTCGTGGCCCGTCGGATCACGACGGAGGACGACGTTGCGATTCGCGTCGTACTCGTACTCCGTCACGTGGGACCGACCACCGTGGACCTCGTCGGACTTCACCAGCAGCCCGTCGGCGTCGTAGGTGCTGATCGTGGTCCGGGCACCGCCCGGGTCCGTGACGACCTCCTGGCGCGCCTCGGGGTCGCTGTCGACCTCCGTACGGTTCCCGTTGCCGTCGATGATCGCGACGACCCGACCGTCCTCGTACTCGAACCGCGACATCACGCTCGAGTCCGGTCCCACCACGCGGTCGAGGTGGTGCCCGGCGACGTAGGTGTAGGTGGTCGAGGCACCGCGCTGGTTCACGACCTCGACGAGGTCACCGTCGGCGTCGTACCGGTAGCTCACCGACGCCCCGTCAGGCCCGGTCACCCGGGTGATGCGCCCCTTGCCGTCCCGGTCGAGCTGGACGGACTTGCCCGTGCTGGAGGAGATCGCGTCCTCGGTGATGGTCGTGACGTTCCCGACCCGGTCCACGACGCGGGTCAGCCCCTCACCGACCGTGAGCTCGTACTTGGTGCCGAACCTGTCGGTGAGCACGAACTCCGTGGGCTGGTAGACACCACCGGCCCCGAAGGCGCCCTGGGCGAAGTCGTCACCGCGGAGGAAGAGTGTACGCTCCACCGCCTCCACCTTCGAGGTGGTGCCCGGCCGCCCGGTGAACTTTGCCGTGGTGAGCGGCGTGAAGAACGTCGAACCACGCTCGGGCGTGAGGTCGAAGGTTTCCACCCGGCCGTCGGGCCAGGTGACGGCAACGAAGTGTGCCCGGCTGCTGGTGTAGCAGACGGTCGAGAAGATCAGCCCCTGGGTGCTGCACCCCTTGGCCACCCAGCCGCCTTCGCCCAGCGAGCCGTTCGTGACCACCTTGAAGTCCGAGAGCTCGAGGTTCCAGCCCACGCCGAAGTCTCCCGTGGCCTTGTCGAACGAGTCGTAGGTGCGCTGCACCTGGATCGGCAGCCCGGCGACACCGACCGTGAGGTCGGTGAGCGTGGTCCGGTTGCGGCCCATCTTCATCGCTCCTTCGACGATCACCGACGTCTCGCTCCACGACTTCGCGCCGGTGTCGTCGACGACGGTGACCCGCACCTGCCACAGACCGTTGGGGAGGATCGTGGGGTCGAGCTGCGCGAGCGTCTGGTCGGATGGATCTCCGGTGCCCTGGGCGAGCAGACGCCCGTCCCCGGGCTGACCGCCGGTGGGGTAGACCCTGACGGTCCAGCGCTCGATGCTCGTTCCCTGCTCGGGCGTGACGGTTCCCACCGCGACGTCGGTGGGCCGGGTCACCACCTGGCCGTCGGCCGGCGTGATGTCCGCGATCTGGGCGTCACCGGCCGTTCCCGAGCCGTCTCCGCCAGAGCCGGGCGCACCGGTCCCACCGCCACCGGTGCCGCCATCCCCGTCACCGTCGTCGCTGTTCGGAGGGGCGTCGAAGGTGAAGACGGTCGGGTCTGCGTCGCCGGGCTCCCGCGGGTCGTCGGACCACACGTCCGGAAGCTGCGCAGAGCTGACCACTGCCTGGTTGGTGACCGTCGCACGGTCGGAGGGCAGGGAGGAGTAGTCGACGTCATAGCCGATGACGGCCCGTGCACCGCCGTCGATCGTTCCGAGCGCGACCCCGACCTCGGACCCGCCACGCTGCCCGGAGGTGACCTCACCCTGCGAGGACTCCGTGGTCCCGGGCACGACCGCGACGTCCGGGTCGATCTCGTCGAGGACCGTGACGTCGGTGACCGGGTCGTCACCGGTGTTCTTAACGACGATCTCGTACCGGAGCAGCCCGCGGTTGCTCTGGGAGGCACCCGGCGCCGGCACGAAGCTGACGTCCTTCGTCACCGTCAGGCGGCCCGGCAGGACGACTCCGAGCGACTTGCGCGCGCTGATCGGCCCGTACTGGTTCTCCTCCGCGTCAGCCCATCGCACGGTGGCCTTCGGGCGCAGGGCCCGTTCCCTGCCGGAGGGCACCGTGAGGGAGACGTCGACACTGCGCTTCTGACCGGGCGCGAGAGTGCTCGAGAGCACCGCCTCAGAGGTCGTGGCTCCGTCCCCGTCCACGTCGATCGTCACCGACCGCGCCGTGGCGTCGCCCTTGTTGACGAGGGTCAGCCGCCAGATGGCGTCGTCACCGGGGCGCGTCGCCTGCAGCGGCTGCGCGCTGAGCTCGAGGACCGGCACGTCGACCGCCACCGTGACGGGATCCGCGGACGCCGAGACCCGGCCGATGGTCGCCTCACCGTGCGCCGCGACCAGGGCGCCCACCTGCGCCGAGTCCAGGGCGGACAGGGCAGCCAGGTAGCTGGCGTCACCGGTGTACGTGGCGCGGTCGGGCGCCGCAGGGACCTCGAGGTCGAAGTCCTGGGTGCGCCGGTCGCCCGGAGCGAGGTCCGCAGGTCGGACGACGGTCTGGCCCTGGGCGGTCCAGGACGTGAGCGACGGGTTCTCGACCACCGCTCCCGCAGTCCGGACGTCGCCCAGGATGTCAGCGGCGGTCCGCACGGCGCGGCCCGTGGCCCCGTCCGAGGCCGAGACGTCCACGCTGAGCCTCAGGTCCGTGACCTCGTCGCCGTCCAGCAGCGCGGCGAGCCGGGCAGCGTTCAGGTCGAGCACGGCCGTGGCGGCCCAGACGGCGCTCTCTCCCGCAGGGATGCGCGTCCCCCGGAGCCCGTCCGAGTCGTCCGGGCCGGGGTACGCGGTGGCGCCCAGCGGCGCTCCTACGCCGGTGAGGGCGATCGCACGCGGAGCGCCCGGCTCCGTGGATGCGAGCGTCGACCACGTCCCGTCCGTGTCAGCCACCTCGACCGCGGCCGTGGCGGTGTCGATCACGGCGGCCCGTCTTCCGTGGTTCGTGACTGCGACCAGGACGGGCACCGCCACGTGGCCGCCCTTGTGCTTGACCGCGGCGTCCACCTTCAGCGCAGCCGCAGGGGCCGCGCGCTGCGGGGCCTCGGCGTCCGCCACCAGGCGGGGAACGACGATCGGGGACGCACCGACGGGCGGCTGGTTCTCCGCCGCACCGCTTCCGGTGCCGTCACCGGCGTTCGGCCCTCCTGCGGGGTCGATGGTGAGCTTGCTGGTCTGCGACGAGACCGTTCCCACGATGAAACGCGACGCGGAGGTCCAGGCCGCGTCATTGTCGAAACGCAATTGTGCGTTCGGCGCGTAGACGGTGCCGGTCAGGGCGTTGCGCGACCCTCGCCACACCAGCGAATTCGAGCTGGTGCGCTCGTAGGCCACGACGATCCCGGCGAGCGGTCCGTCGGACGGCGGCCTGAGCTTCAGCGCGCCCTGGTCGCGGATCTCCAGGCTCGCCCCGTTCACGAAGACGAGGGTCACCCCCTCGTCAGGGCCCGCCGCGGGATCCATCTCGATCGTCCCGCCGACGGCCAGGTCGTCGGTGAAGACGTACGTGCCCGGCTGCAGACGGGAGACGGTCCCGGGGTTGTGGTTGAACGGTCCGCGGTAGGTACCCGGCGAGAGCGTGCAGGTGCCGGAGCACTGCCACTGCTGTGCTGCGCCGGACCCGCTCGGGAGCGCGACCTCGGCCAGCGGGTCCGCCAGGGGTGCGGCGTCCGAGCGGTGCGCGGGCGGGCACGCGGGGTCGCCCACGTTGCTGCAGACGATGGCGCCCTGGGCCACGGAGATGGCACCGGCCGGCTCGACGTCGACCTTGCCGGGCGCCTGCAGCTTGAACGTGCCGTTCGAGTGGACACCGCCACGAATCGTCCAGTCGGCCTGGCCGTTCACGTCGATCGTCGCTGCGCCCTGGCCGTTGCCGGTGCCGAGCGCGCATAGAGCGCAGTCGATCGGAGAGCCGGGCACGGGCGTCTCGGGGACCCCGCCCCCGCCCACCTCCACCGAAGTGGTGGTCGCGACCGTCCCGCCGTCGTCGTCGGCCACCGTCACGGTAATGTCGTAGGTCCCTGCGCGCTCGTAGACGTGCGCCGCGGTGAGGGTCGCCCACCCCGAGCCCTGGGCCGCGCTCGGGACGCGTTCGGTCACCGGGGATCCGTCGCCCCAGTCGACGTCAGCCTCGTGGGTGTCCGCCGGACCGGCGTCCGTCACGCTGGCCGAGACCATCACGAGCCGTCGTCCGCGGTGGGCGCAGCTCCGGCGCCGACGACCGGGGAGACGTTCGAGACCGTGACACGAACCCGGTCGGTCGCCCGGTGACCGAGGGTGTCGGTGACGGTCAGCTCGAAGACGTAGGTGCCATCGTCGACCGCGGTGAACGACGGCGTCGCGCCGGCCGGCGCCGACAGGACCACCGACGGACCGTCCGCGGAGACGGTGCGCCAACGATAGGAGAGGTCCCCGGTCGCCATCGTCAGTTTCGCGCAGGTGCGCACGCTCGACTCGACGCCGGAGTCCTTGGCCATCGCTACTACGCAGACCTCGTGCTCGCCCGGGGTCCACTCCTCCGGCAGGTCGATGTCTAGGTCCCGCTTCACCGACCCCGTCTGGGGCAGGCCCAGGGCCGCGGAGACGTCGACCGGGGTGCGGCCGTCAATCGCGTAGCTGACCTTCGTCAGCTGCGCGGTGACCGGACCCTGGTCCAGCGCGACCGCGCCGGTCAGCCGCGTGTCGTTCCCCGGCGCGAGGCCCGAGACGTTCACCGCAAGTGAGGCACCCCCGGGCAAGCCCCCGGTGTTCCTCGACGACGCCAGGTTGGGCTTGGTCCCGGGGCGCGAGCCGCTCGCGACCAGAGTCACCACGTCGCCCTCGGAGACCTGCTGGTCATCCCCCGCGTCAGCCACCGCGTCCGACGTCCAGGAGACCGGGTCCTCCGGGGGTTCGGGCAGCACTCCACAGAACTTGAAGCGGTTGTCGTCGTAGTCGCGGTCGCCGCCGCCGTACTGGTCCTCGAAGCCGACCACCGCGCACCCGTCGGGCCCGAAGTCCACGTTGGCGTGCTCGAGGCCGTCAGGGTTCCGGCTACCCGGCCCGATCTGGAACTCACGCCCGTTGACCCTGATCCCGAAGATCAGTTCGGTGCCCGAGTCGTAGGGCCCGACGGTGACAGTGGTCCCGACCTGGCGGTTGGTCGCGATCCGCACCTCTTCGGGGGACAGCAGGAACAGGGTCGACGTGTACCCCGCGCTCGCGGAGAGCACCGTGACGCTCACCGGCGTGCCCGTCGAGTACAGCTGTCCGCCGAGCACGGGCGGCGGTTCGTCCACCGCCTCCACGCGGAAGGGCAGCCCGACGAGGGGCACCACGACCAGCAAGGCCGCGAAGGTCACGAGCACGCGGCGCAGCAAGGCAGGGACTGACGGCTTCTGTCCGGTCAAGGCAACTCCTGGTGAGGTTGCCGGCATCCAACTCAGGCCGCCCGTCCACGGCCGGGGCTTCACCCGGGAATGGCCCGTACGGGGGATGGACCTTGACCGGAGGGACGACTGGATCGGGTGCGCTGGACTAGCCCACTTCCAGGTTCCCCGCTTGGCCGGAACCCGACGTGGCCCTCCGCCGTCATCGGGTGACGGCGCAGGGCCATGAGGCTCGGACCGACGTCAGGTGCGCGCGTACCCGCCCACGGAGGCAGTGGTCGGCGCGACCGTGGCACCGGCCATCGGCGCCAGCCACACCGTGCCACCCTCGGCCAGGCCGATCGAGCGGGCGTAGGTGCGGGGCACCTGCACGGAGACGTTCTCCCCGGCCGCGGTGAGCACCGTGAGCCGCGCCTCGAACCCCACCCGGCCGGCACGCGAGATGGTAGTCCCGAAAAAGAAAAGGGTTCAGCACTAACGGAGCAAGAGGAAATTTCATTAATAAATCGCGAAATTAAACAAACAAATCAATCATTAGACGGCGCAAAAAC
>JAZQNT010000480.1:0-3097 GCA_045627505.1 Nocardioides sp. | reverse complement strand
TGCGTCCACCACCGCGGACCTCGCCGCGGGACTTGGTCTTGTGCGTTCCCTGGCGGGCAGCAGCCTGCTGGGCGACGACGACCTGGTGGATCAGCGGGACGTTGACCTCGACGTCGAAGATCTCGGCGGGAAGTGCAACCTCCAGGCGGTAGGGCGGGCCGATCTCGCCGAACGAGTGCAGGCGCGAGCGCGAGTAGATGCTGAACATGTGACCGCCCACGATCGTGGGGCGGCGGGCCAGGTCACCGAAGGTGACCGAGCGGATGACGCCCTCGGGCTCGCAGATGACGTCGTCGTCCATGCACATCATGTACGTGGCCGTGCCCTTGCGGACCGACTCCAGCTGGCCACGGGCGTAGCCGCCCGAGCCGCCGAGGTTGCCCTGCTCGATCACACGGAGCTTCTCGCCCAACGCCTTCTCGGCGGAGGCGAAGACCTCGGACTCGGTGACCTTGCTCGTGCCCTGCTCCATCACCAGGACCTCGTCCAGGTACGGACGCAGGTCCTCGTCGTCGCCCAGCTGGACCAGCAGGTTGGCGCAGAAGTCCGGCCGGTTCATCGTGGTGATGGCGATGTCGACGGTGCCGTGCTGGGCACGCTCCGCGGGGACCTCGGCGCTCCACTCGGCGGAGGTGACCACGACGTCCTCGTCACCGGCGACGACGTCGTACCAGTACCAGCCGCCGTCCACGAAGGGCTTCAGCGGCAGCGTGAAGACGAACGTGCCCGAGGCGTCCTTGCCGGTGGTGGCGGCGTCCACACGCTGCGAGCGGCCGTTGGCCATCGAGCGGTTGACCACGACCTGCGCCCCGGCACCCTGGACCGTCACGGTCAGGGTGACCTCGGAGACGATCGTCCACCGGCGCCAGTAGCTGGCCGGGAAGGCGTTGAAGTAGGTGCCGAAGGAGACCTCGTCGCCGGCCGGCAGGGCGAACGCGGTGCGGGAGAGGAACTGGTCGGGGTGGACCTTCGCGCCCGACGAGGTCGACTGGCGCATGGCAGCGGCGTTCATCTGCTGCGCCGCACGGTTGGAGCCGACCTCGTACTTGTCGGCGTCCAGGATGACCGCCTCCAGGTCGACATACAGCGGGTAGACGCTGGAGTCGGTCTGCAGGGGCAGGATCTGACGCTGCAGCAGCCGGGTCACGGTCGCTGCACTGCTGGGGGTGGTGCTCACGCGTCCACTCCTCCGCTCTTGAACTCTTCGCCGTCAGCGAAGTGGGGCTTGATCTTGTTGTCGAACATCGACAGCGCCGACCCGATGGCCATGTGCATGTCCAGGTACTTGTAGGTGCCGAGGCGGCCGCCGAAGAGCACCATCGGCTCGGCCTTGGCCAGCTCGCGGTACTTCAGCAGCTTCGCGCGGTCCTCGGCGGTGTTGACCGGGTAGTACGGCTCGTCGCCCTCCTCGGCGAAGCGGCTGTACTCGTGGACCACGATGGTCTTGCCCGGGGTGTACGAGCGCTCGGGGTGCAGGTGCTTGAACTCGAGCACGCGGGTGAACGGGACCTCGACGTCGTTGGCGTTCACCACGCCGGTGCCCTGGTAGTCGTCGACGTCGAGCGTCTCCTGCTCCAGGTCGATGGTGCGCCAGGACAGGCGTCCCTCGGAGTTGTCGAAGTACTCGTCGACCGGGCCGGTGTAGACGACCGGAACCTTGCCCTTGTACTCGTCCGCGACCTCGAGGAAGTCGACGCCGAGGCGGACCTCGATGTTCTCGTGCGCGGCCATCCGGTTCAGCCACGCGGTGTAGCCGTCGACCGGCAGACCCTCGTAGGTGTCGTTGAAGTAGCGGTTGTCGAAGGTGTAGCGGACCGGGAGGCGCGTGATGATGTCCGCGCTGAGCTCCTTGGGGTCGGTCTGCCACTGCTTGGCGGTGTATCCCTTGACGAACGCCTCGTAGAGCGGGCGCCCGATCAGGGAGATCGCCTTCTCCTCGAGGTTCGTGGCGTCGGCGGTGGCGATCTCGCTGGCCTGCTCGGCGATCAGCGCACGCGCCTCGTCGGGGGTGTGGGACTTGCCGAAGAACTGGTTGATCAGCGCCAGGTTCATCGGGAAGGAGTAGACCTGCCCCTGGAACTTGGCGAAGACGCGGTGCTGGTAGTTGGTGAACTCGGTGAAACGGTTCACGTACTCCCACACCCGCTTGTTCGAGGTGTGGAACAGGTGGGTGCCGTACTTGTGCACCTCGATCCCGGTCTCCTCGTCGAACTCCGAGTAGGCGTTTCCACCGATGTGGTCGCGACGCTCGAGCACCAGGACCTTGAGGCCCAGCTCGGTGGCGGCACGCTCCGCGATGGTGAGGCCGAAGAAGCCGGAGCCGACGACGACCAGGTCCGGGGTGGTCTGGTCGACGGTGTTCGACGGGGCGGACTCTGACAACTTCTTTGCTCCTCGTTCGGGTTGGTTCATGAAGCGGCGTCGAGTCTAACCGCGGGGGTCGACCGGGCCGGGGACGGCGCGCATGCCACGAGCATCACCCATGGCCCTCATCACGTTGCGTGCCTCGGCCCGACCGCCGCGCAGCGGGCTGAGCAGCACCACCGCGGCGGTGATCAGCCAGGGCTTGAGGCGCACCAGCGGGTTCGTTCCGTGGCGCAGGTGCACGACGAAGAGGTTGCGGTACATGTAGTACCCCTTCCACCCCGACAGGTCGTGCTGCTGGTTGAAGTCGAGCTGGCGTACCAGGACCGCGTCGCGCACAGCCCAGATGGTGAAGCCGGCCCGCCGGGCGCGCACGGCGTAGTCGACGTCGTCGTAGAAGATGAAGAAGCTGGGGTCGGGCAGGCCGATGGTCTCGGCCACCACGCGGCGGTACATGAAGCCCTCGAAGGCGACGTTCTCCACCGCGACCCGCTCGGGCATCTCCGCCCGGGTGGCCCAGGTGGAGTCCACGCTGGCGGTCTTGGGACGGATGGCCAACGGGTTGCTCAGGTCGAAGCGCACCGCGGCCTTCTCCGCCAGGGCACCGGAGAGGTCCTCACGGACCACCATCAGGCAGTCCTCGTCCGTGCCCATCAGCACGGCCAGGCAGTCAGGGGCGGGCACCACGTCGTCATCGATCAGCCAGGTGCGGTCGTACCCGCCGGCGAACGCC
>JAZQNT010000479.1:0-4047 GCA_045627505.1 Nocardioides sp. | reverse complement strand
AAGGTCCGCAGCCTGCTGACTGCCTGAGCCCACCGGGTCCTCGGCCCGGCCTGGGCTCCGCCCGGGTCAAGCACCACCGGTTGTGGTCACGAATCCACGGATTCTGTGACCACAACCGGTGGGGCGTGGCCGTTCCGGTGTGGCTGTTCCGGTGCCAGACCTCTGGGCGACGTCAGGACGTCTTGGGGTGGGTCTCCACGAGGACGCCGGTGACGACACTGCGGTCGTCGGTGTGGAAGATCTCCGAGCAGGTGATCAGGGTCAGCAGCGCCTCGCTCGGGCGCTCCCGCCCGGCGCCTGGCTCCGGGACCGGTTGCAGCGGCCAGGTGGCGGAGAAGTCCACCCGGGTCCGGTGGCCGTCCTCACGCAGTCGGTAGGTGTGCACCGCGTCGCGGGTCTCGACCTCCACCACGTCCCCGGCCCGCAGGTCGAGGAACCGACGGAACGGCGAGCCGTGAGTGACCCGGTGCCCGGCCAGCACGAGGTTGCCGATCTCCCCGGGCTCGGCGTTCGCGGGGTCCCGCCCCACCGACCGGGACAGGACGGAGTCGTCCAGCCCCGTCAGCACCGGCTTCTCCCAGTCGTCACCGAACCGCGGGATCCGCACCAGCACCACGCCCGGTTCGGTCTCCTTCCCCGCCTGCCACGCCTGCTTGACGTCCCGGCGCAGCGACTCCTGGCTCCGGCCGGCCACCAGGTCGGTGCCGTAGAGCTGCCACAGCACGTAGCCGCCCACCCCGAGGCCGCAGAGCAGCAGCAGGGTGCCCAGGCCGGACAGCAGCCGGGATCGCACCGAACGAGGTTCGCCCGCCCCACCGGGCCGGCGACCGGCACGCAGCCTCACCCGTTCGTCACGCACGTCCCGAGTCTGGCATCGCGGTGTCACCACGATCTCGACGAGGGGTGCGGCCGGCGCGGTCGGCTGGTCCGGTGCGGGCGCACAGGTGCCGTGACAGGTGCCAGTGACAGGTGCCGGTGCCCGGGCCTACGCTTCCAGGCGTGGAACACGTTGACCTGATGGCCGGTCCCCCGCCGACCCGCCTCCCCGAAGACCCCGCCGCGGCCGAACTGGCTGCCGGCACCGCCCCCACCGCCGTGGTGAAGAAGCACCCGGCCTCCCCCATCGCCTGGGCCACCCTGGCCGAGCAGGCGCGCGACGCAGGCGCCGACGACGTCACCGTCTACGCCTACTCCCGCGTCGGTTACCACCGCTCGCTCGACATGCTGCGCCGCAACGGCTGGAAGGGCCACGGCCCGGTGCCGTGGGAGCACGAGCCCAACCGCGGCTTCCTCCGCTCGCTGGCCCTGCTCGCGCTGTCCGCCCGGGCGATCGGCGAGACCGACGAGTGGGAGCGCTGCTCGGAGTTCCTGCGCGACTCCTCGGCCGCCGCGGCCGACGCGCTGCTCGACTGAGGCGCGCCGGTGACCCAGACCCCCTCCACCGGCTCCGGCACGCCCGGCAGCCCGGAACGTGCCTCGGAGACGATGGAGAACCCCTGGCCCGCCCTGTGGGCGATCGTCCTGGGGTTCTTCATGCTCCTGGTCGACACCTCGATCCTGACCGTCGCGACGCCGGCGATCATGGCCGAGTTCGACGCGGGCGTGAACGAGGTCATCTGGGTCACCAGCGCCTACCTGCTGGCCTACGTCGTCCCGCTCCTGATCGCGGGGCGACTGGGCGACCGGTTCGGGCCCAAACGCGTCTACCTGTTCGGCCTGGTGCTGTTCACCGTCAGCTCCCTGCTGTGCGGGACCGCCACCAGCATCGGCGCCCTGATCGCCTTCCGGGTGCTGCAGGGCCTGGGCGCGGCCGCCGTCTCCCCGCAGACGATGGCCATCATCACCCGGATCTTCCCGCGCGAGCGCCGCGGTCAGGCGATGGCGCTGTGGGGCGCCGCGGCCGGCCTGGCGACCCTGATCGGCCCGCTCCTGGGCGGCGTCCTGGTCGACCACCTCGGCTGGCAGTGGATCTTCTTCGTCAACATCCCGGTCGGCGTACTCGGCCTGATCCTCGCCATCCGCCTGGTGCCGAACCTGCGGACCCACCCCCATCGCTTCGACGTCCTGGGCGTGCTGCTCTTCGGCGCCGGCATGTTCGCCCTGGTCCTGGGCATCCAGGAGGCCGGTGAGCACGGCTGGGGGCCGGCGATCGGCCGCGTGACCGTGTGGGAGCTGTTGGTCGGCGGGATCGGCCTGCTCTCGCTCTTCATCTTCTGGCAGTCGCGCAACACCGCCGAACCGCTGCTGCCGCTGGCCCTGTTCCGCGACCGCAACTTCACCGTGGCCAACGTCGCGATCACCACCGTGGCCTTCTCGTTCACGGCGATGGGCTTCCCGCTGATGCTCTACGCCCAGACGGTGCGGGACTGGTCCCCCACCGCCGCGGGGTTCCTGATGGCACCCCTGGCCCTGGCCTCCATGCTGCTGGCCCGACCGGTCGGCTCGCTCACCGACCGGGTGCACCCGCGTACCCTCACCGCCACCGGTTTCGGCGTGGCCGCGATCTCGATGACGCTGCTGTGCCTCCTGCTCACGCCGGACGCCCCGGTCTGGATCGCGGTGGCGACGATGTCCGCCCTGGGCGTGGGCGCCGCCTGCCTCTGGGGGCCCCTCTCGGCCACCGCGAACCGCAACCTGCCGATGCACCAGGCCGGCGCCGGCGCGGGGATCTACAACACCACCCGCCAGGTGGGCGCCGTGCTCGGTTCCGCCTTCGCGGCGCTGTTGCTGGACGCCCGGCTGCGCGCCCACGACCTGGCTGCCACCGCCGGGGCGGGCGAAGCCGCGGGCATGGGGTCCGGCGGCATGCCGAGCCCGGCTGCAGAGGCGTACACCGCCGCCTTCCGCGAGACCCTGTGGATCGTGCCCGTCGCGCTGTGCCTCGGGCTGATTACGGTGCTGTTCCTTGAGGTGCCCAAGCACTTCGCGGGACGTCCGGGTCGGCCCAGTGCCGCACCGGCCGCCTCGGCGCCGGCCAGCTCCACCCACTGACCCCAACCCGGGCCCCGGTGGCGGACGGCGTCAGGAGGCTGCGGCGCGCGGCGCCAGCAAGCTGTGGCGCAGGCGCCGTGAAGCTGCGGCGCGCCCGGACGTCCCGACCACCGTCGTCGGGAGGACAGCCATGCCCTGCACACCGCGCCAGAGACCACACCGGACGCCGCACCGGAGGTCGCGCCAGGAACAGCGCCAGGGACAGCGCCGACGACCGTCCCCGTCCCCGCTGCTGCAGGCCGCGCGGGCCGCGCGGGACGCAGCCGTCCTCAGCGCAGCGCTGGTTCTGCTGCTGACCACGGCGACGCCGCCGACCGCCACGGCAGTGGACGTGACCACCGCCCGCAGCGGTTCCACCGACGGCGCACCAGCCCAGGCCCCGCCCCAGCCCCAGCCCCAGCCTCGGGTCACCGTGCTGCGGCGTCCCTCCGGCGGCTACCTGGTGCACTGGACACCCGTGCGCGGCGCGCGCGGCTACACCGTCCGGCGAAGCACAGCCGGTCCCGGGCGCAGCACCAGCGCCGGCCACCTGCCCACCACCGCCAGCACCGTGGTGCGGGCCCGGCTGGCGGCCACCACCACGTCGCTCCGCATCGGCGACGTCGACGACCCTGGTGCCCACACCGGGTGGCGCTCGTTCAGCGTCGAGGTACGGGCACTGGGCGTGCCCGGGGCGCGTCCCGGCCGCGGCAGTGCCGGGTGCGCGACCGCCTACTTCGTCGCGGCCCGGGGTTCGGGGCAGAACCCTGCAGGTGGGCACGACCACGGGTACGCGCACGGCCTGGGGTCACGGGGGCGAGCGGTCGCAGAAGACCTGCGCCGCCGCACCGGCCTGCCCCGCTCCGCGTTCGTCGCACTCCCCGTGCGCTACCCGGCCGCCGCGGCGATCCGGGGGACCCTCACCGGCGCCTACACGGGCTCGGTGCGGCGCGGGGTGCAGGCGGACAAATCCAACCTGTACCGCCAACAATCATACTCAAAGAATATGAATTTCGACTGATCTTCTGCGCCTTCGAAATTTCGACGCACAAGCCCAAGCACATTACTCTTGCCACT
>JAZQNT010000478.1:0-6741 GCA_045627505.1 Nocardioides sp. | reverse complement strand
CATTCCTGTGGACATCGCTCTCCCTTGCGCATTCCAGAACGAACTTTCTGAGGATGATGCAAAGGAACTCAAGGCCAACGGCTGCTGGTGCTGCTGCGAGGTATCCAATATGGGATGCCAGCCAGGTGCCATCAAGTTCTTCCAGTCCGCTGGCACCCCCTCGGCGGGGGCCGGGTCGGACGCCGGCCCGTGAGGTACGTCGTGCTGTTCCGGGGCATCAACGTCGGGGGCACCAGCAAGGTCCCGATGGCGGAGCTGCGCGCCAGGTTGGCCACGTCGTTCTCAGGTGTCCGCACCTACATTGCGTCGGGGAACGTGGTGCTGGAGGCCGCCGAGTCCGCGCCGGGGGTCGCGGCCGCGGTCGACGCGATCGTGCAGGAGGCCTTCGACGTCACCGCCCTGGTCCGGGTACTGGTGATCGACGACCCGACCTACCGCCAGATCGTCGCCGCCGCGCCGCCAGGGTTCGGCGCTGAGCCGGACACCTACCGCTACGACGTCCTCTTCTACATGGGCCTGAGCGCGGACCAGGTCGCGCCGCACCTCGTCGTGAACCCGGAGGTCGAGGAGACGGTGCTCGGGGAGCGCGCGGCGTACCACCGGCGCATCGCGGCGCTGGCGAGCCGCAGCCGGCTGACGAGGATCACGGGCACTCCGATCTACCCGTCGCTGACGATCCGCAACTGGAACACGACGAGGCGCCTCGCCGAGATGCTGGACGCGTGAGATCGCCGGGTGCTGACCGCCGATGCTGACCGGGTGCGGTCCGGCGGGAGAACCCCCCGCCGGACCGCACCTGCGGCCGGGCGCTCAGCCCTCGCAGGCCTCGCAGTCGATACCGTTCTCGATGGCGCACACGGCCGCGGGGGTCCAGTCGTCGTCCCAGGTGAGTTCGTCGATGGGATCGGCAGCGGGAGCGGGAGCGGTGTCAGTCGTGTCCTGGTCCATGGTGGGCCTTTCGGGTGGCGAGGGATGGGGCGGTGTGCTCGGCTTCGGGGAGTCTCACTTCTGCTTGCTCGCCTGGATCCCGGCTCGCGAGCGGAGGTAGTAGAGACTCTTGATGTTCGGGTTGAGCAGGGCCAGCTTGTGGATCTTGCTGATGTACTGCGGGGTGGCGTCGGCCTGGAAGAACAGGTTCAGCGACTGCGACTGGTCGATGAACGGCTGCCGGTCGGCGGCCCGGGCGAGCAGGACCTCCTGGTCGATCTCGTAGCCGGTCCTGAACACCTCCTTCTCGTGCTCGTCGAGCCAGTCGACGTGCTGGACGGAGCCGCCGTGGTCGACGATGTCGGTGATGTGGGCGTGGTCGTAGACGCCGCGCTCGGTCATGAGCTCGACCAGGTTGGCGTTGGCACGGGGCATCTCGCCGGCCGAGGTGGTCTGGTTCCACACGTTCGCCACGTAGGGCTCGATGCCTTGGCTGGTGCCGCCGACGATCACCGCGGTGCTCATCGTCGGGGCAACGGCCATCAGGTGGGAGTTGCGACGTCCCACGCACCACTCGGGGACGCCGGCCTTCTCGCCCATCCAGCGCGAGGCGGCGTCCGCCTGCTCGCTGATGTGGGCGAACACCTCCGTGTTGAGCACGGCGGCGTCCTCGGACTCGAACGCGATCCGCTTCTTCTGCAGGAGGTCGTGGTAGCCCATGACGCCCAGTCCGAGGCTGCGTGCCTTCTCGGTGTAGCGCACCGCGCGTTCCAGGCCGCGGATGGTGCGGGCCTTGTGCAGGAACGCCTCGGCCACGGCGTCGAGGAAGACGCATGCCACCCAGGCGGTGTCACGGTCCTTCCACGCCTCGTAGGTCGACAGGTTCAGCGAGGAGAGCACGCAGGTGTAGGAGTGCTCCTCGTCGCTGAACAGGGTGATCTCGGAGCAGAGGTTGGACGCCAAGTTCCGCAGCCCGTTGGCCTTGTAGGACTCGGTCTGGGCGGCGTTGACGGTGTCGACCTTCCAGATGTAGCCCTTGCCCAGGACCACGCGGATCTTCAGGACCCGCTGGTAGCGCTCCAGGGCATCGCGGTCCCCGGCGACCATCCGGTCGATGAAGTCCTGGGTGAAGATCCAGCCGACGTTCTTGTTGGCCGGCTCCCGGTGGATCAGGTCGGCCAGCTCGTAGAAGTCCGGGTGGTCCACCGGCAGGTAGCCGGCCCAGGAGCCGCGGCGGGTGGCGCCCTGGCTGATCTGGTTGGTCATCTCGACGAAGTTGCAGAACACCGGGACGACGCCGTTGGCCTTGCCGTTGTCGGAGAACTTCGCGCCGCGGGGCCGGACGTCGCCGAGGTAGGCCGAGGTCCCGAACCCGTTCTGGGACATGATCGCGGCTTCCTTGAGGGTGTCGTAGAACCCCCAGACGGAGTCCTCGACGTAGGAGCCCTCGCAGGAGACCGGCAGGCCACGGTTGGTGCCGAGGTTCGCCAGCACCGGGGTGGAGGGGGAGAGCCAGCCGTTCCAGATCGCCTCGAGGAACGGCTCGGACCAGGGACGTCCGTCCTCGCGGGGGTACATCTCGTCCGCGAGCTCGCCCGCGGTGTGCGCGATGGTCTCGTAGCGCTGGCGCACGGTCTGGCCCGGAACGGTGTACTTGGCCTTGAACATCGCGTACCCGGCGGTGGTCATGAACTCGGGGACCTCGCCGGCCGCGACGAGCGTCTTGCGCTCGGTGGACAGCGCTTCCCACGCAGTGTTGGTCGACGTCGGGCTGCTGCTCATCAGACTGGTGCTCATCAGACTGCTGCTCATCAGAAGGTGAACTCCATCTCACCGACGGTGCGGTTGTACTCGTTGCCCGTGACCTGGAAGAAGTCATGGAACTGGGTGCCGTTGATGCCGCTGTAGAACCAGTCGGCGACAGGGTTGTGGGTGACGGAGAAGAGCGGCGCGATGTCCATGTTCGCCAGCGTCATGTCCACCCGGGACCGGACGAACGTGAGCAGGTCCTCGCGTTCGATCCCTGCGATCGGGCCGGGGGCGAAGAGCAGGTCGACGATCCGCGCCTCGTGCTCGTACAGGTGCTCGGCGACTTCGCGGACCCGGGCGAAGAGGGCGTCGCGCTCGGTGGCGAACGTGGTGGCGTCCACGCTGGCCTGGTACTCCTCCAGCGTCGTGTTGAAGAGCCAGGCGCCGCCGGTGGCGTGCAGGTTCTCGTCACGTGCGGAGAAGTTGATGCCGCTGACGACGTTCTGCAGCAGGTTCTTCCCGCCGGACTGGAAGTGCTTGAGGAAGGCGAAGTTGGAGTACAGGACGCAGTTCTCCATCAGCGTGAAGACGCTCAGGGAGTACAGCAGGTCCTCGTCGGCGATGGCGTCCCAGACGAACTGGATCCTCTCCGCGAGCACCGGGTCGTTCTTGTAGGAGTCGTAGAACTCCTCGGTGTCGATCATCAGCGCCTTGTTGAGCTTGGCGTAGAAGGGCGCGTGCATGTTGAGCTCGGCGAACGAGAAGGCGTTGGCCATCATCTGGACCTCGGGCCGGGGAAAGGCGTGGAAGATCCGGTCGCCCCACACCTCGCCGCCGAGGATCAGCTCGTAGATGGTGAACAGCTTCAGGGTGGTCTTGACCGCAGCCTGCTCGGCGGGGGTCATGTTGACCAGGAAGTCCTGCTTGTCGTTCTCGACCGGGATCTCCTCGGCGGTCCAGAAGATGCTGCGCTGCTTCTTGGCCAGGTCCTCGGCGGTGGGGTAGTCGAAGACGTAGGCGGACTTCTCGGTACGGATCGGTAGACCCGTGGTGTCGATCATGGGGTGTCCTTCGTCCCGCGGGCCGTCCCGGCCCGCTCAGATGTGTCGATCTGGGAAGCGAGTGCTTCCGCGGACGAGGGCGGAGAGGACGTGAGGGCTGCAGCGGGCACGAGCCGGTGCGCAGCACTCTGGTCCCCAGACCTTCCCTCGAGGTCGCGGAACCCACCCCTGAGGGGTGAGCGCTGGCAGGTCTTCGGACTCGTGGGCGGGGAGCAGTGCTCCGGTCTACTGTCCGTCGCTTCCCAGGACCCTTGAATCGGTGGTCCCAGTGCTTCCTGTCGTTCCAGGAGACGGAGGTCGTTCCCACTTACCGCTGCGGGGCAGTCCCGGATTCACACCGGGTTCCCTCTTGCGACGACGGCCCTGGCTGGGCCGTCGAACCAACTGCGAGAGGCACTATATACGGGAACTGCACTGTTGTAACCCTCTAGATGTAGTGCTCCCGTGTGAGATGGCCTGCAGGCTGGTCCACGTGACCGGATCCTGTCGCCCCGGCCCGACGCGGCCTAGCATCAACCTGGGGAGGGCAGCCGCACTGCCGAGGTCGTGGAGGGAGCGCCCGATGTGCCGTTGGTTGACGTACACCGGTTCCCCCGTGCTGCTGGAGGACCTGATCCTGCGGCCCACGAACTCGCTGGTGGTGCAGAGTCGGTACTCGCGTCTGGGCACGGAACCGGTGAACGGTGACGGCTTCGGAGTGGGCTGGTACGACTCCCGGGACCGGCCGGGCATCTTCCGGAGCACGGAACCGGCGTGGAACGACCTGAACCTGCGCGAGCTCGCGGAACATGCGTGGTCGGGCAACCTGTTCGCGCACATCCGCGCGTCCACGGGAAGCCCGGTGCAGATGACCAACTGCCACCCGTTCCGCCATGGCCGCTGGCTCTGGATGCACAACGGCGGCCTCGCGGAGTTCCACCGGTACAAGCGCGAGCTGCTGCTGGCCGTGGACCCAGCTCTTTTCAACGAGATCCAGGGCTCGACCGACTCGGAGATCTTCTTCCACCTCGCGCTCTCCCTCGGGCTGGAGGCAGACCCGCCTCGGGGCATGGCGCGCGCCGTCGGACTGATCGAGCAGGTGGCTCGGGGGCACGGCGTCGTGCACCCGGTGCAGATGACGGTGGCCACCACCGACGGTGTGGCCACGTGGGCCTTCCGCTACTCCAGCGAGGGTCGGTCGCGCTCGCTCTTCCACAACGAGGACATGGGCACCCTGCGGGCCCAGTACCCGGACTCCGAGGTGCTGCAGCGGATGTCGGCCGACGCTCAGATCGTGGTGTCCGAACCGCTGGGGCAGCTGGAGGGGGTGTGGCGGGAGGTGCAGGAGTCAACGTTCCTCGTGGTCCGCCCCGGTGCCTTGGAGTCCCACCCGTTCGCTCCCGCGCCCCCGTGACCAGTGGTCCGCCCCAGTGGTCCGCCGTGACCAGTGGCCGGTGCACCGCCCGAGCCGATCGGTCGACTGTTCCAGATGCGGCCTCCGGCCCTCAGACGTTGCGGCGGTACTGCCCGCCCACTTCGAAGAACGCCTCGGTCACCTGCTGCAGCGAGCAGACCCGGGCGGCGTCCATCAGCGCTGCGAACACGTTCTCCCCGTTCACTGCAGCGGCCTTCAGCCGGGCGATCGCGTTGGTGGCCTGGTCGACGTGCTTGGCCTGCCAGGTGCGTACCCGGTTGAGCTGGGAGGCCTTCTCCTCCTCGGTGGCGCGGGCGAGCTGCACCCGGCCCGAGTGCTCCTTGGTACTGGGGGCGACGAAGGTGTTCACCCCGATGATCGGCAGGGTTCCGTCGTGCTTGCGGTGCTCGTACAGCATCGACTCGTCCTGGATCCGACCGCGCTGGTAGCCCGTCTCCATCGCGCCCAGCACCCCGCCCCGCTCGTTGATCCGGTCGAGCTCGGCCAGCACCGCAGCCTCGACCAGCTCGGTGAGTTCCTCGATGACGTAGGAGCCCTGATGGGGGTTCTCGTTCATCGCCAGCCCCCATTCGCGGTTGATGATCAACTGGATGGCCAGCGCACGCCGCACCGACTCCTCCGAGGGGGTGGTGACGGCTTCGTCGTAGGCGTTGGTGTGCAGGGAGTTGGCGTTGTCGTAGATCGCGGTCAGCGCCTGCAGCGTGGTGCGGATGTCGTTGAGCTCCATCTCCTGGGCGTGCAGCGAGCGACCGGACGTCTGCACGTGGTACTTCAACTTCTGGCTGCGTTCACCGCCGCCGTACCTCTCCCTCATGGCGATCGCCCAGACGCGGCGGGCCACGCGGCCGAGAACGGAGTACTCGGGGTCCATGCCGCTCGAGAAGAAGAACGACAGGTTCGGGGCGAAGTCGTCCACACGCATGCCCCGGGCCAGGAAGGCCTCCACGTAGGTGAAGCCGTTGGCGAGGGTGAAGGCGAGCTGGCTGATCGGGTTCGCCCCGGCCTCGGCGATGTGGTAGCCGGAGATGGAGACCGAGTAGAAGTTGCGGACTCCCTCGGCGATGAACCACTCCTGGATGTCGGCCATCATCCGCAGGCTGAACTCGGTGGAGAACAGGCAGGTGTTCTGGCCCTGGTCCTCCTTGAGGATGTCGGCCTGGACGGTGCCGCGCACGCTGCCCAGGGCGAAGGCGCGCAGCTCGGCGTGCTCCGCCGCATCCGGCTCGCGCCCTTCCCGCTCACGGAACCTGTCGACCTGCTGGTCAATGACGGTGTTGAGGAAGAACGCCAGCACGGTCGGGGCCGGTCCGTTGATCGTCATCGACACCGAGGTGGAGGGGTCCACCAGGTCGAAGCCGTCGTACAGCGCCGCCATGTCGGCAAGCGTGGCCACCGAGACTCCCGAGGTGCCGACCTTGCCGTACACGTCGGGCCGGAGGTCGGGGTCGCGGCCGTAGAGCGTCACCGAGTCGAACGCGGTGGAGAGACGGGTGGCGTCCGCCTCGGCGGCGAGCAGCGTGAAGCGGCGGTTGGTGCGGAACGGGTCTCCCTCACCGGCGAACATGCGTGCCGGCTCCTCGCCCTCCCGCT
>JAZQNT010000477.1:0-1527 GCA_045627505.1 Nocardioides sp. | reverse complement strand
GGTGGCGCGTCGGGCCGAGGCGAACTTGTTGGAGTGGGCGTTGCGGTGGGCGGTGCTGCATCCGTCTGCTGACGGCACGGCTGGCGCGGATGATGCGGCGGTGTTCTTCGATGCTGCGGGTGTGGAGCCGTTGGCCGGCGAGGGCTGTCCCGGGGTGGCGGAGTTCGCGGTGGCGGAGTTCGGGACTGAGTTGGGGATCTCGACCACGGCGGCGAAGCGGTTGATCGGGCACGCGGTGGAGTTGGCGCACCGGTTGCCGCGGTTGTGGGGCCGGGTGCGTGCGGGTGAGGTGGATGCGTGGCGGGCGCGGCGGGTGGCGGAGGCGACGATCCACGCGGACCCGCGGCTCACGGCGGAGGCTGCGGAGTGGGTGGATGCGCAGGTGGCGCATTACGCGAACCGGGTGGGGCAGGCGCAGGTGGATCGGCTGGTGGAGTCCGCGATCGAGCGATTCCGCCTCCTGAGCGAAGGGTCTGAGGCCGACGACTTCGTCGATCAGTTGCACGTCACTGTGAGTGACGGGGCTGCGTTCGCCGGGACCATGGACGTGCACGCCACGGTGACCGTGGCAGACGGGCTCGACCTGGAGAACGCGTTGCGCGCTGGGGCGGAGGAGTTGAAGGCGCTCGGCTCGGACGAGCACCTGGGGGCACGGCGGGCTCGAGCGCTGGGGGAGTTGGCGCGTCGGCAGACCGCGCTGGACCTGGCCTCGCTGGAAACTACTGGAGAGGACGAGGCTCCGGTTGGCGGGCGTCCGCTGGCGGCTCGGCGCCTGGACCTGCACCTGCACTTCGACGCCTCGGCCGAGGGCGTCGCGCCCACGGGGGTGCTGGAGAACGGTTAGCGGCTGGTGACCCTGGAGCAGGTCCGTGGATGGCTGGGGGACTCGCTCACCGAGGTGCGGGTGCTGCCGGTGCTGGATCTGAACACTGAGATCGAGTGCGACGCCTACGTGCCGTCGCCGCGGCTGCGGCGGCAGGTGCAGTTGCGGGACACCACCTGTGTGTTCCCGTGGTGCTCACGCCCCGCTCGGGCCTGCGACGTGGACCACGTGGTGCCGTACGACCCGTCCAGGACGGCCGGCCAGCACGAAGCCCAGACCCGGGCCTCGAACTTGGGTGCGTTGTGCCGCAGTCACCATCGGCTGAAGACACACACCGGGTGGCAAGTGGAATCACCTGCGAGCGGGGTGTTCGTGTGGACCTCACCGCACGGCCACCGGTACCGACGCGATCAGGACGGCACCGCTCGGTTGGAGCCCCCTGGCCTGGCCGCGTCCGCCTCGCTCGATCCCTGACTGGTCAGAAGGAGACGTCGGCGCGCAGCCCGGCCGACCCGTGCGCCGAGCTCGTCTCCGGCCGCGTCTCGCGACGGCTGGAGAACTGCTCGCGGTAGAGGCGCGCGTACAGGCCGTCCCCGTTGGCGACGAGCTCGTCATGGGTGCCCTGCTCCACCAGACGCCCGTCCACCAGGCCGAAGATCACGTCAGCGTTGTGGATGGTGCTGAGCCGGTGCGCGATGGCCAGG
>JAZQNT010000476.1:0-2198 GCA_045627505.1 Nocardioides sp. | reverse complement strand
GCCGCCTCGCAGGCGCGGATGTTGGTGCAGTTGCCGAAGTCCTCTTCGTCCATGGCCTTCACCATGGCCCGCACACGCCGCTTCGCCTCGACCTTGCCCTGCGGCAGAGAGGCCAGATGCGTGATCTTGGCGGAGGTGAAGAGCATGGCAGACGCATTCGGGCAGGCCGCCACGCAGGCGCCGCAGGCGATGCAGGTCGCCGCGCTGAAGGAGCGCATGGCCTTCTCGCGCGGAGCCGGCACGGAGTTGGCCTCGGGGGCCGAACCGGTGTTGGCGGAGATGTAGCCGCCGGACTGGATGATGCGGTCGAAGGCCGAGCGGTCGACGACCAGGTCCTTGATGACCGGGAAGGAGTCGGCGCGCCACGGCTCGATGGTGATCGTGTCGCCATCCTTGAAGCTGCGCATGTGCAGCTGGCAAGTGGTGGTGACCTCGGGACCGTGCGGCTGGCCGTTGATCATCAGCGAGCAAGTGCCGCAGATGCCTTCACGACAGTCGTGGTCAAAGGCGACGGGCTCCTCGCCACGCTCGTTGAGCTGCTCGTTGAGCTCGTCGAGCATCTCGAGGAAGCTCATGTCCGCAGAGATGCCGTCGACCGTGTAGGTCTTCAGCTCGCCCGCGGAGTTGGCGTCCTGCTGACGCCAGATCTTCAGGGTCAGGTTCATGCTCACTTGTAGCTCCGCTGCTTCATCTCGATGGCCGTGTAGATCAGGTCCTCCTTGTGCAGGACCGGGAGACCGTCCTCGCCGCCGAACTCCCAGGCAGCGACGTAGGCGAACTCGTCGTCGTGACGCAGCGCCTCGCCGTCCTCGGTCTGCGACTCTGCGCGGAAGTGACCTCCGCACGACTCGCGGCGGTTGAGCGCGTCGATGCACATGAGCTCACCGAGCTCGATGAAGTCGATGACGCGTCCGGCCTTCTCCAGAGACTGGTTGAGGGTGTCGGCGGTGCCGAGAACCTTCAGGTCGCTCCAGAATGCCTTCTTCAGGTCGCGGATGAGACCGATGGCCTTCTTGAGGCCTGCCTCGCTCCGCTCCATGCCGCAGTACTCCCACATGATGCTGCCGAGCTCCTTGTGGAAGGAGTCGGCAGAGCGGGTACCGCCGATGGTCATGAACTTGTTGATCCGGTCCTCGACCTCGGTGCGGGCAGCAACCACGGCGGGGTGCGACTCGTCGATCTTCTCGAACGGGCCGTCGGCGAGGTACTCGCGGATGGTGTTCGGGAGGACGAAGTAGCCGTCGGCCAGACCCTGCATCAGGGCCGAGGCGCCGAGGCGGTTGGCACCGTGGTCGGAGAAGTTCGCCTCACCGGCCACGAACAGACCCTTGACCGAGGACTGCAGGTGGTAGTCGACCCAGAGGCCACCCATCACGTAGTGGACGGCCGGGTAGATGCGCATCGGGGTCTCGTACGGGTTCTCACCGGTGATGCGCGCGTACATGTCGAAGAGGTTGTCGTACTTCTCGCGGACACCGTCCTCGCCCAGGCGGGAGATGGCCTCGGTGAAGTCGAGGTAGACGCCACGGCGAACCATGCGCTCGTTGCCGTCCGCGTCCATCTCCTTGACCAGCGGGCCGACGCCCTTGCCGTCGTCGCACTGGTACTTCGCGGCACGCGAGGCGATGTCGCGGGGCACCAGGTTGCCGAAGGCCGGGTAGATCCGCTCCAGGAAGTAGTCGCGGTCCTCCTCGGGGATGTCGCGCGGGTCCTTGTCGGCGTCCTTCGGGTCCTTGGGGACCCAGATGCGACCGTCGTTGCGCAGCGACTCCGACATCAGGGTCAGCTTCGACTGGTGCTCGCCGGTGACCGGGATGCAGGTCGGGTGGATCTGCGTGTAGCAGGGGTTGGCCATGTAGGCGCCCTTGCGGTGCGCGCGCCATGCGGCGGTGACGTTCGAGCCCATCGCGTTGGTCGACAGGTAGAAGACGTTGCCGTAGCCACCCGAGGCGAGGACGACGACGTCGGCCAAGAGGGGGGTGACCTCACCGGTGACCAGGTCGCGGGCGATGATGCCGCGAGCCTTGCCGTCGGCCACGATCAGCTCGGGCATCTCGTGGCGGGTGAACTGCTCCACGGTGCCGGCGGCCACTGCGAAAAATGTGAAGCACGAATTGCAACTTTGAAAAATGACAATGAACTTAGAAAAAAAGTTGCTGCAGAATGGACAGAACTGAATCAGGTGGAAATCACGCCTG
>JAZQNT010000475.1:0-1552 GCA_045627505.1 Nocardioides sp. | reverse complement strand
GTCGGGGAGCCGGACGGCGGCCCGGGCCGCCGCAGAGAACGAGCCGTCGGACCGGGGGGGCGGGGGCCGCACGGGTGGGGGGACCGGGGCGTTGGGTTGCCGGACTGCGTTGCGGGACGCCTCCCTGCGCATCAGTGCTTTGCGCGCAGCCTCACGGTCGAATGGGGCGGGGTTGTTCGTGGTCGGCGCAGCCGACGAAATTACCGGCGCCTTCACGGGGTTGCGGCCCGGGCTGGCTACACCAGAGCTGCGCAGCGGTGTCTTCCGGGTGAGGGGTGTGCGCTTCATGCTGCCGTCTCGAGCGTGGGGGTCTCGGGGATCGGGTAGAGCTGGCCGTCGCGGCGGGTCCAGCGGCGGTTCCACTGGACCTTGTGGCGCAGTCCGGTGACGGTGGCCGGTTCCCAGCTGTCCACGGTTTCGGGGCCGTAGCCGGCGTCGTCGTCCCACCATTCGTGGAGGTAGAGCGCGGCGAGCTGCTGGCAGTGGGCGCAGGTCTTGAAGGTGTAGATGCGGCCGTCGAAGAGGTTGGTCTGCCGCTCGTAGGTCTCGCCGGGCTGGATGACGCGGACACAGAGGTTGCAGGTGTGGGGGGTGCGCGCACGGGGGCGCGTGACGGTGATCTGCTCCATGGTGGGGCTGTCCTTGCTGGGTGGTGGCAGCCGACTCGCTCGGTCGGCAGGTGAAGCATGGCACGGTTCGGGGGGTGTGGCGGGACGTCTCTCGTACCCCCGGGGCCCGTATTACGTTTTCGGGTCCGTATTACGAAACGTCGGGGTCGAGGTCCGCCGGCCAAGGCCGCGCAGGCCCATCCAGCAACACCCACTCCGACGGCAAGAACGCCCGCCACGGCTCCACTTCGACCTCACGCCGGAACCCATGGTCACGGTGAGCCGCCCGCAGACGCCCCTCACGCTCCGGCACCGACGCCTCGTTGTAGGCCACCTTCGCCGTCGCAACCAGCTGGGCCCGCTCGAGCTCCGCACACGGCGCAGCCGCCCAACCATCGACGTGCACCCAACCCCGGAACCCTCCCCCGGCCTTCGGGTGCACCGGCCGCAGAGCCCGATCGCAGTGCGCACACGGGACGTCTCCACCAGCGAGGGCGTAGGCCGCCCGCCACGCCTCCATCTTCCCCAGCGCGGCGTCACGGTCCCGCTCCACCTTCGTGAGCGCCCGACGGGCAGCAGTGAGCTCCGCCCGAAGCTGCTGAGGGTCGTCCTGCACCCCCGCAGCGGACGCCCACCCCCGCGTGGACCCCTCGAACGTCGAGAGCCGCCACAGCACCGCCAGCACCACCCGGAACGGCAGCGAGGGCCGGTGACGGGGCAGGTACGGGGCACGCCGCACCCACTCCATGCGAGGCAGGTCGCCCGGGAACCGCGGCGGGTGCACCCACAGCAGCCCCGATGACGTCGGCGCCTCATCCTTCGACACCAGCCCGGCCGGCACCGCGTAGGCGTGCCGGGTCGCGGCCGAGCGCCACGGCGCCTGCTTCTCAGGTGCACGCACGTCGGAGAAGAAGTCGGCCCGGCTCAAAGTCGGATCGTAGCCA
>JAZQNT010000474.1:0-1991 GCA_045627505.1 Nocardioides sp. | reverse complement strand
TACGAGGCGACCGCGGACTACGAGCCCAAGCCCGAGCCGCCGCGCCTGCCGCGCATCGCGTTGGTCACACCCGCCTCCTGAGTCCGCTGACCGCGGGTCCTGGGCAACCTCCCCCAAACGGGGGCGAGTTTCGGGGCGCGTAGACTTGCGTTCGTGACTTCTCCACTGCCCGAAGGCCGCAAACTCCTCCGCCTCGAGGTCCGCAATGCCGAGACCCCGATCGAGAAGAAGCCGGAGTGGATCAAGACCCGTGCCCGAATGGGCCCGGAGTACACCTCGCTCCAGTCGTTGGTGAAGTCCGAGGGCCTGCACACGGTGTGCCAGGAGGCCGGGTGCCCCAACATCTTCGAGTGCTGGGAGGACCGCGAGGCCACCTTCCTCATCGGCGGTGACCAGTGCACCCGCCGTTGCGACTTCTGCCAGATCGACACCGGCAAGCCCGCCGACCTCGACCGCGACGAGCCGCGCCGGGTCGCCGAGTCGGTGCAGAAGATGGGGCTGAAGTACGCCACCATCACCGGCGTCGCCCGCGACGACCTCCCCGACGGCGGCGCCTGGCTGTACGCCGAGACCGTCCGAGCGATCCATGAGCTCAACCCGGAGACGGGCGTGGAGAACCTCGTCCCCGATTTCAACGGCAAGCCCGACCTGCTCGAGGAGGTCTTCGCCTCCCGCCCGGAGGTGCTGGCGCACAACCTCGAGACGGTGCCGCGCATCTTCAAGCGGATCCGCCCCGCGTTCCGCTACGAGCGTTCGCTCGACGTCCTCACCCAGGCCCGCGCCTACGGTCTCGTCACCAAGTCCAACCTGATCCTGGGCATGGGCGAGACTCGCGAGGAGGTCTCGGAGGCCCTGCGCGACCTGCACGAGGCCGGCTGCGAGCTGGTCACCATCACCCAGTACCTGCGCCCCTCGGCCCGTCACCACCCCGTGGAGCGCTGGGTCAAGCCCGAGGAGTTCGTCGAACTCGCCGCCGAGGCCGAGGAGATCGGCTTCTCCGGCGTCCTGTCCGGCCCCCTCGTGCGTTCGTCCTACCGTGCCGGGCGGCTGTACCGTCAGGCAATGGACGCCCGTCAGACCCAGACCGTCTGAGCGTCCTACCGTCAGACCCTTCCGGCTCCGGCCGGTCACTCAGCAAAGGCAAGAGATGTCGACCCCCGTCCCACAGAACCTCAGCCGCAGGCAGCAGCTCGCGCAGTCGTACCGGATGGCGAAGCAGCAGGACCCCAAGTTGGGTCTGTGGATCGCCGGCGCCGCAGTACTGGGTGCCGCGGTCGGTTTCTTCCTGATCTGGATCATCCCCGGCAGCGGTCTGATCGCCTGGATCTCCTCCGTTGTCTCCGCCATCCTGGCTGGCGTCCTGGCCGCGATGATCGTCTTCGGCCGGCGCGTGCAGAAGGCCGCGTACAAGCAGATGGACGGCCAGATCGGTGCTGCCGCTGCCGCCCTGAGCATGTTGCGCCGTGGTTGGAAGGTGGAGCCGGCGGTCGGCTTCACCAAGCAGCAGGACGTCGTCCACCGCGTGATCGGTCCCCCGGGACTCGTCCTCGTCGGCGAGGGCACCAGCCACAACCGGGTCAAGGCCCTGCTCGCCACCGAGCGTCGCAAGCACGAGCGCGTGCTCAGCGACACCCCGGTCTTCGAGGTGATCTGCGGCAAGGGCGAGGACGAGGTCGACCTGCCCCAGCTGCTCAAGCACGTCCGCAAGCTGGGCCGCAACATCAAGCCCGCCGAGATGACCGACGTCATCAACCGCCTCAAGGCCCTCGACGCCCAGCGCGGCACCGTTCCGATGCCCAAGGGCCCGGTGCCCACCAGCATGAAGGGCATGCGCGGCAACCTCCGCGGCCGCTGACGGTCGGCGCCCGCACCGCGAGCACAGCCCCAGACAACGGAACGGCCCCGGACCTGGCGGATTCAAGGGGTCGTCGCAACACCAACCGGTTTTCTTAGCTGGTGAGTAGATCACGCAAACGCTCGGCTGGGGTATC
>JAZQNT010000473.1:0-3816 GCA_045627505.1 Nocardioides sp. | reverse complement strand
CGCTCCAACGCGGACGTCAACTTCGAGATCTCCGACGACGACATGGCCGCCTTGCAGAGCTTGGGCGGCGTGGACTACGGCGTGCACAGCGCGTTCCCGGTGTACAGCGGGAAGTGACATTGCGCCTACGAGAAGTACATCTGCCCGCGCGAAGGCGGTAGCCCGTCCAGGCGTGCCAGGGCGGCGTCGCAGGGGCGGTTGGGGAGGTCTCGATGCGGGTGATGCGCGCTCGTGACGGCCGAGACCAGCGCCGTGTCGGCGCTGGGCGACACCACCGCTGGGCGACACCGCAAGCATCCGCACCCCTGAGCAATCCGCCGAACACCGCGCCGCGCAGGCCGCTCGACTCCGGCGACTCTGCCAAGCGTTCAGGCGTCGCTCACCAGCCTGCCGACCGATGGGTCGGGTGCGTGAATGGAGCGGGAGCAGGGTGGTCGGCGCTGGGCATCTGTGCCACCGTGGAGGTATGTCGACCGTCACCCTCATCGGAGGCCATGGAAAGGTCGCGCTGCTCGCGGCTCCACTGCTCGTCGAGGCGGGCCACCAGGTGCGTTCGGTGATCCGCAAACCCGAGCAGGCCGACGACGTCACCGCCACCGGCGCCACTCCGGTGGTCGCCGACGTGGAGCAGTTGGACGTCGCCGCGCTCGCCGACCTGGTGGCCGGCAGCGACGTGGTCGTCTGGTCCGCCGGGGCCGGCGGCGGCAGTCAGGCGCGTACCTGGGCGGTGGACCGCGACGCGGCGATCCGCACCATGGACGCCGCCCAGCAGGCCGGGGTGAGGCGCTTCGTCATGGTGTCGTTCTTCGGCTCCCACCTGGAGGAGGGCGAGTACCCCGGCGTCGACCCCGAAGAGCCGATGTACGCCTACTTCAACGCCAAGGGCCAGGCCGACGAGCACCTGAGGGACTCGACGCTCGACTGGACCGTGCTCGGACCCTCCACGCTCACCCTGGACGAGCCCACCCACCGGATCACCGTCAGCCCCGACGGCGTGACCCGGGCCGATCAGGTGCCGTCCACCTCCCGGGCGAACGTGGCGGCGGTGATCGCGGCGGTGGTGGATGAGCCCGCCACGTCGCGGCGCACGCTCAACTTCCACGACGGTGACGTTCCGATCGCCGAGGCGATCACGCCAGGACGGTGATCCGGCTGGGGCGATCCGGCGTTGGCCGAGTCGGCGAGTTGGCTCAGTTCCGTCGGGTGAACCGAATGTCGCCGTTCGGAAGCCGGGTGAGGTCGTAGGCCGCGTCGTGGGCGCGATGGTGATGCCGTGAGCAGAGCAACGCGGCGTTGCTGGTGTCGGTGCTGCCGCCTGCGGACCAGGGGAGAAGGTGGTGGGCCTCGGCCCAGGAGCCGGGGATGGTGCAGCCCTCTGCTCGACAGGTCCGGTCGCGGAGCAGCAGGGCGCGGCGTTGAGCCTTGGTGAAGAGTCGGCTCGCGCGTCCGAGGTCGAGGACTTCGGAGTCAGCGCCGAGGACTGCCGGGATGATCCGTGCGGTGCAGGCGAGCCGCCTGGCCTGGGCTGCGGTGATGGCGTTGTTGCCGTCGCCGGGAACCTGGTTGTCGATGGTCGCGGTGCCGAGCTCGCGGGAGAGGGCTTCGAGCGGGACCGTGACCACGACGTGGGTGGCGTCGCCGCCGTGGATCGGCAGGCGGGTGGGGTCCACGCTCTCGAGGAGCTGGTTGAAGGCCTCGGCCATGCGCCGGGGATGGTTCACGGAGAGCCCGAAGGCGTGCCGCTCCGTGGTGTCCTGCTCGCCGGGGCCGCTTCGTGCGGTGCCGTCGGTCAGCCGCGGGTTGGTGAAGGCGTGCAGGTAGGTGGACAGCCGCGCCGCGACGTGGTCGGGCACGAGTGCGGTGAGGCGGGTGGTGCCATCGCCGAGGGCACGCATCTTGAGCCGCTGACGTTCCATGGCGTGCTGTTCGAGTTTGGCGAGATTCCGGGCTTCCTCGGCCTCGAACCGTTCCGGATCGACGACTTCGAGGATCCTGCGCCCCAGGGTGGCGAGCTCCTTGGGATCGTGCTGGGCTGCGAGTCGGACGAGTTCGGCTTCGGCGCGCGCCACCGTGTCGTCTCCCGCGTCCCTGGGCAGCTCGCTGACGGCGCGGGCGATGACACGGGCCTGGTCGAGGTTCACCGCGGCCTCGCGCAGCGCGGTGGCAAGGATCGGCATGCATTCGAGCGCCTTGGCCAGCACGTGGTCCGCGGCTGCGTCTGAGCGGCGCACGCGGATGTGATGGGCGATCCAGGTGGCGATGGAGGTGAACCCCTCGGCCTGGGCGACGTCGTCGGCGCAGGCCATGAGCTCCATCTTGAGGGCGGCCATCTCCGCTTCAGCCTCCGCGAGCGCGAGGAGCGCGATGCGCTTCTCCTCGGTGGGGATGAAGGTCGCGTTGAGTCCGCGGCTGGACTTCATCTGGTCGCGGATCGCAAGGGCGGTGTCGGTGATGAGGTGCATCGCCGCCTCCAATCGTTGCCGTCCGCGAAACCTCGTGACCCAAGTCTGGTCGAACATATGTTCGAGTGAAATCCCGCGGATGGGGTAGTTGCGCATGGCGAAGGGCAGGAGGGCGGAACTGTCGGCGTCGCACAGAGCGTTGGGCTCGGATCTCGTGCGCATTGGGGGGCTGGGCGTGAGGATCCGTGTCACGGTGGAGGCATGGCGACCGTCACCCTCATCGGAGGCCATGGAAACGTCCCGCTGCGCGCGGCCCACTGCTCGTCGAGGCCGGCACGAGGTGCGGTCGGTGATCCGGCACCTCGCGCGGGCGGACGTCGAGTCGCTTCCACGACGGCGACGCCCCGGTCGCCCAGGCGCTCGCACAAGCACGGACCGGCAGGGAGCGGGCATGGCGGGCATGACCCGTAGTCGGTTCCGCGGCGAGATCGTCGGCGTCGGCAGTGAGAGCGGCATCCGGATCGTCGTCGGGCGCTGGCAGGAATCGCCCTTGGGGAGCTTCGCGGACGCCATGGTGGAGACGGCAGAAGGGGAGCGCATCCTCCTGGTGCCGAGCCTCGAGGTCTCGCAGTTCATCGCCGCGACCTATTCCTTCGACAGCGTGCGTATCGAGGACGTGCGCATCGAGGACGTGCGCGTGGCCGAGGCACCTGATCACTGGTCCGTCCTGTCGGAGTCGCTGGTTCTCGACGTGTCGTTCGGAGACAGGACGCTCCTGGGCCGGCTCCTGCGACTGGTCCCGACGCGCGTTGCGCAGAGCCCGGTGTGGTGCACCGTGACCGACCCGGTGGCCCGCGTCGCCCTGCGTGGGGTGCGCACGCGGGGGAGCGCGGGCGCGGGTCGTCGGGAGTGGTACGGGGCGACCGACCACCGCATCGTCACCGACGTGTCCGGGTCCTTCGACGGTGTGGAGCTGGGTGGGCTGGGCCCTGTGTGGCCCCCGCCCCGCTTCGGCTTCTCCTCCACCCCAGCCGCGCCCTCGATCACCCAGGTGCTCACCACCGTGGCCTGGTGAGCCGGCCGCGTGCGATGAGGAGGCGTCGGCGCCGCTCGCCCACCATGGCCCGCAGCGGCGGGTCGGGACGTGGCTCGTTCGGCGGTGCACCTCTCTCTGGCGCCGGTACCCTCCGGCCTTGCACGCTTCTGCGGCCGTCGTCGCCTGCGCACTGCTCGCGGTGCTCGCACTCTTCCAGCTGGCGCTGGCCCTCGGTGCGCCGTGGGGCCGTTTCGCGTGGGGTCCTCCATGTGGAGCAGCGATGACTACCTCTTCCTCAGCTCCGACGAAATCTCCGCTCCCGGCCACTACACCCTCATCCTACCTGCTGGTGCAGGTTGGTTCAGCGAGAGTGAGTAC
>JAZQNT010000472.1:0-2075 GCA_045627505.1 Nocardioides sp. | reverse complement strand
GCAACTGCGCCACGTCGCTTATCCAGGGCGTGGAGTACTACAAGGACGCTGACGCGTCGAGCACCGTTCCGGGGCTCATGCACGTCCAGTTCGGCGACTACCACGTCAAGGACGTCGAGTTCGTCGCTGCGTTCGACGTCGGCGCCAAGAAGGTCGGTTTCGACCTGGCCGAGGCCATCACCGCCTCGGAGAACAACACCATCAAGATCGCCGACGTCCCGCCGACCGGCGTGACCGTGCAGCGTGGTCCGACGCTCGACGGCATCGGCAAGTACTACGCCGAGACCATCGAGCTCTCCGACGCCGAGCCCGTCGACGTCGTGAAGGTCCTCAAGGACGCCAAGGTCGACGTCCTCGTCTCCTACCTCCCGGTGGGCTCGGAGCAGGCCGACAAGTTCTACGCCCAGTGCGCCATCGACGCCGGCGTGGCCTTCGTCAACGCGCTGCCCGTCTTCATCGCCTCCGACCCCGAGTGGGCCAAGAAGTTCGAGGACGCCGGCGTCCCGATCGTCGGCGACGACATCAAGTCGCAGGTCGGCGCCACCATCACCCACCGTGTGATGGCGAAGCTGTTCGAGGACCGCGGCGTGACGCTGGACCGCACCTACCAGCTCAACGTCGGCGGCAACATGGACTTCAAGAACATGCTCGAGCGCGAGCGTCTTGAGTCCAAGAAGGTCTCCAAGACCCAGGCCGTCACGTCCAACCTCACCGGCCCCCTCGGCGGCAAGGTCTACGACAAGAACGTCCACATCGGCCCGTCCGACTACGTGGCCTGGCTCGACGACCGCAAGTGGGCCTACGTCCGCCTCGAGGGTCGCGCCTTCGGTGACGTCCCGCTCAACCTGGAGTACAAGCTCGAGGTCTGGGACTCCCCGAACTCGGCCGGCATCATCATCGACGCCGTGCGCGCCGCGAAGATCGCTCTCGACCGTGGCGTCGGTGGCCCGATCCTCCCCGCCTCGGCCTACCTGATGAAGTCGCCGCCGGTGCAGATGAACGATGACGAGGGTCGCACGCAGCTCGAGGCCTTCATCAAGGGCGTCTGAGCCTGACGGTCGACTGATCGTTGTGTCGGAGACTCCCGGTCACCTGTTTCATCACAGGATGACCGGGAGTCTCCGTATTTGGTGGGCGTCCCGGCCCGGCACGCCTCAGCGCGGGCCGTAGGTGTCGAGCCAGAGCACCGGCCCGGGCAACGACGTGCCCAACGACGCGATCGCAGCCAGCGCCTTGCCGGTGTAGACCGGCTCCAGCACCAGGCCCACCTCCGCGGCGGCGGCGACCGCCTCCAGCGCCTCCGGCGTGGGGTCACCGTAGGTGCGACCCAACCAGTCGTAGCGAACGTCCAGGTCGTGCGGGGTGAGCGTGGGGACCTCCGTGGCCCCGCGCTGACGCAGCAGTCGCCCGGTGGCGTTGGCCAGCTGCACCAGCACCGGCGCGTCCAGCGGCACCGCGTCGTTGACCACGACGCCCAGGATGCGGGTCTTCAGCCCGGCGATCCTCAGCCCCAGGGCCAGCCCCGCGATCGTGCCGCCCGACCCCACCGGGACCACCAGCGAGGCCGGCTCCGGCAGCGTCCCGGTGCGCACCTGCTCGGCGATCTCAAACGCGGTCTCGACGTATCCCAGGGTGCCGAACGCGTTCGATCCCCCCACCGGCAGGTACCAGGGGAAGCGCGGCGAGGTCCGGCCCGAGACTCCCCCGAAGGCGTAGCGGAGCATCAGCCCGGGCAGGGCGCGCCGCAGGGCCCCCTTGTCCGGGAACCGGTGGATCACCGCGGCGGAGCTCTCCAGCCGTTCCAGGTGCTCGCGGACCCGGTCGTCCTCCGGCTGGTCCAGCAGCCCCAGCACGATACGGAACCCGTGCTCGGCCCCGTACGTGGCGCACACGAGCCCCCAGTTGGTGCCGATCCCGCCGACGGTGAGCAGGGTGCGCACGCCTCGGCGCTGGGCCTCGGCCAGGATCCACTCGAGCTTGCGCACCTTGTTCCCGCCCCAGGCGCCGTCGCCGTAGGCGTCCTCACGCTTCGCCCACAACCGCACGTCCCGTCCGACGGTGACGGTCTCCATCGG
>JAZQNT010000471.1:0-1834 GCA_045627505.1 Nocardioides sp. | reverse complement strand
GTTCGATCCCCTCACGGACGATCCCTCACGGACTGATGCCTCGGCGATGCCCACCGCGCCCTGTTCACCGCGCCCTGTTCACCGCGCCCTGTTCACCGCGCCCTGTTCACCCGGGCCGCCCGCCCGGCGAGGCGCCGTGGGCTACCGTGACGGCGTGCTGTTGCGTCTCCTGGTCTGCGTCTGCTCGGGGGCCCTGCTCGCCACCGCCTTCGAGTCGGTGGGACCGGGTGTCACCCCGGTTCTCCTGGCCGTGCTCCCGCTCGCGGCCCTGGCCCTGTGCACCGCTGGCACCGACCCTCGGCGCAGCCTGCTGCCCGGTTTCGGGTTCGGGGTGGGCTTCTTCTTCACGCTGCAGTGGTGGATGCGAGCAGTGGGCACGGATGCGTGGTTCGGGCTGTCGTTGGTGGAGGCACTGTTCATGGTGCCCCTGGCCGCCGTCTGGTCACTGTTCCAGGCTCGCACCCGGTGGTGGCCCTGGTGGTGCGCCGTGGCATGGGTGGCGGTGGAGACGATCCGGAGCAGCTGGCCCTTCAGTGGCATGCCCTGGGGACGACTCTCGTACGCGGTGGCGGACACCCCGTGGGCCCCCTCACTGCCCTGGCTCGGCTTCACCGGGCTCAGCCTCTGCATGGCTCTCACGGGCACCGGAGTCGCGGCCCTGGTGTTGTCCGTGCGGAGTGGCTGGCGCGCGGAGACGGGGCGAGTGCGCTGGAGCGCCACCCGGCAGGTGGACCGCGCGGCCGCGGCTGCAGTGCTGGTGGGCCTCCTGGCACCGGTGCTGGGATGGCTCGCGCCGTGGCAGGCCACCGCCGTGGACACGATGACGGTGGCAGTGGTCCAGGGCGACGTGCCCGGACGGGGGGACGCGCTCGCCGGGGTCCACCGCGAGGTGACGCGCAACCACGTGGAGGCCACCGTGGAGCTGGCGAGAGCCGTCAACCAGGGGCAGGTGGAACGGCCCGACCTGGTGCTCTGGCCGGAGAACTCGACCGCAGTCGACCCGTTCCGCGACGTCGAGGTGAGGGCCGGCATCGACTCGGCCGTCGAGGCCGTGGCCACGCCCGTCCTGGTGGGCGCCATGGTCGACGGCGGCGACGCCACGCAACTGCTCAACCAAGGCGTCCTGTACGACCCCGTGACCGGGGCGGGGGACCGGTACACGAAGTGGCACCCGGTGCCCTTCGGCGAGTACGTGCCCTGGCGCGACCTGATCTTCCGGAACAACCTCGGCAGACTCGAGGAGATCGGTCGCGACCTGCTCCGCGGTGACCGCACCCAGCCCCTGATGGTGGGCGATGTCCCGGTCGCCGCCGCCATCTGCTTCGACGTCGCCTACGACGACGCGTTGGGGTCCCAGATCAGCTCCGGGGCTCGTCTGGTCACCGTCCAGACGAGCAATGCAATGTTCATCTACACACGCCAGGTGGCCCAGCAGTTCGCCATCACCCGGCTGCGGGCGCTCGAGAGCGGCCGCAGCGTGGCCGTGGCGTCCACCAACGGCATCAGCGGCGTCATCGCCCCCGACGGAGACGTGCTGGCCCGTGCCGCGACCCGCACCACCTCCACCCTGGTGCAGGAGGTTCCGCTGGTGGACCGCCTCACCCCGGCCACCAGAATGGGCCTCTGGCCGGGTCGGCTGGCGGTGCTGGTGACGTCCCTGATGGTGGGCCTGGTACTGCTCCGACGTCGGGTGCCCTATATTCGCGGACGTTCCACAGATATCTCGAGCGCTAGGACTGCCCTGTGAGTGCACCACTGCCCGGACGCGTCGTCATGGTCATCCCGACGTACAACGAGTCTGCGAACATCGAGTGGATCATCGGTCGGCTCCGGG
>JAZQNT010000470.1:0-10033 GCA_045627505.1 Nocardioides sp. | reverse complement strand
CAAGCGGGCCCGCCTCCACCGCGTCGGTCGGCGTCACGCCACCCCCGAACGGAGGGGTGCACGTGCCCGCGGAGCCCGGCCCTCGGGCGCTCCCAAGTCGGAGGCCAAGCGGTCTTAGGAAGACAATAGAGAGGGACAACTCCTTGGCTCACAGAACGACATGGCTACGATCCGACTTGGGTCAAGCGGGCCCGCCTCCACCGCGTCGGTCGGCGTCACGCCACCCCCGAACGGAGGGGTGCACGTGCCCGCGGAGCCCGGCCCTCGGGCGCTCCCCCGCCCCCAACGGTCGGCCCTGCAACGGCCCAGCATCGGCCCTGCGGCACAGGGTTGCGGCGCAGGGCTGCGACACAGGGTTGCGGCACAGGGTTGCGGCGCACCCGCCGAAATGCGCCGGAGGCGGCCACCCCACTGGGGTGACCGCCTCCGGTCAGCTGCTCAGGAGAGCAAGGATTCAGCGAGAGGTCACTTGAGGGTGACGGTGGCGCCGGCGCCCTCGAGGGCGTCCTTGGCCTTCTCGGCAGTCTCCTTGTTGGCGGCCTCGAGGACAGCCTTGGGGGCGGACTCAACGAGCTCCTTGGCCTCCTTCAGGCCGAGACCGGTGAGCGCGCGCACCTCCTTGATGACGTTGATCTTCTTGTCGCCAGCGGCCTCGAGGACGACGTCGAACTCGTCCTTCTCGACAGCGGCCTCAGCGGCGCCACCGGCGGCCGGGGCAGCGGCAACGGCAACCGGAGCGGCGGCGGTGACGCCGAAGGTCTCCTCGAACTCCTTGACGAACTCGGAGAGCTCGATCAGGGTCATCTCCTTGAAAGCCTCGAGGAGCTCGGCGGTGGTGAGCTTCGCCATGATGGGCGATTCCTTCCATTCGTTGGTCAGCCGCGGTTCAGCGACCAACCGGGGGTTTCAGGTGGTGGTGTGATGCCTGAAGATCAGGCGTCGGCCTCGGCAGCGTCGGCGGCTCCCTCAGCGGGAGCCTCCTCGGCGGCCGGGGCCTCCTCGGCAGCGGACTCGGCCGGCGTGCCGGCACCACCTGCGAGGATCGAGGGGTCCTGCTCGGCCTTCGTCTGCAGGGCGCCAGCAAGGCGGGCGGCCTGGGAGATGGGGGCGTTGAGCAGGTAGACGGCCTGGGAGAGCGAGGCCAGCAGAGCGCCGGCCAGCTTGCCCAGGAGCACCTCACGCGACTCGAGGTCAGCCAGCTTGGCGATCTCGGAGGCGTCGAGGATGTTTCCGTCGAGAACTCCACCCTTGATGACAAGGGCGGGGTTTGCCTTGGCAAAGTCACGCAGACCCTTCGCAGCCTCGACCACGTCGCCCTCGATGAAGGCGATGGCGGTGGGGCCATTGAGAAGGTCGTCGAAGCCAGTGATGCCAACCTGGTTGGCAGCAATCTTGGCCAGCGTGTTCTTGACCACGGCGTAGTTGGCGTTCTCGCCGAGGGAGCGCCGCAGTTCCTGCAGCTGCTTCACGGTGAGACCGCGGTACTCGGTCAGCACAGCGCCCGAGGCATCGTTGAAGGAATCAACGATGTCCGCGACGGCTGCTGCCTTGTCTGGCCGCGCCATGGGTCTCCTTCCGGACTACGTTTGAAGACGTACCGGCTGCTGGCCCTGAAACGACGAACGCCCCGGGCAGATGCCCAGGGCGTGATGAACTCCGAGGAGTTCTGCTCTGTTCACCTGCGCTGGCCATCCGCTGCTGCGGAACCTTCGGTTGCGATCTCTGTCGAGTCGCGACCACCGGCGGTCTCTGGTTACGAACAGAACTGTACCCAGACCTCCCCCGGAGGCCAAAACGTGGCGACGGGTGGCGGTGGAACTCGTGGCAGTAAAAGTCTCGGCGATCCACGAACGCGTACCCAATGTTGATGATGCAATCTGGGGATGGACCCGATGCTCTCCTCCCTCAACCAGGTGCTGGAGCGCGTGGACACCCGCCTGCTCTCCCCCCAGACCGACGTGCGCATCTGGCGCACCGGGTTCCCCCTGCTCGACGACGCCCTCGGCGGCGGCCTGCGGGCCGGTTCGCTCAACCTGCTGGCCGGCTCCCAGGGCGAGGGCAAGACGACGTTCGCGCTCCAGATCGCCCGGGAGACCGCCCGACAGGGCCGCCCGGTCGTCTTCTTCTCCTTCGAGCTCGAGGCCGAGGTGCTGCTGCAGAAGCTCATCGCCTCGGAGGCCGCGGAAGTGGCGGCGGAGAGCCCGGCGTCGGTCTACCAGGTGCGGGCCGCCTTCGAGGGCAGCGATGACACCCCGGGCGGTCTGGTCGAGCGGCTCTCCCGCCATCCCGGCGGGCTCGAGGGCCTCGCCCGGGTGACCGAGTACTCGGAGAACCTGCTGATCCACCGCTCGACCACCACGTCGACGCACCTGGACGTCATCGGCTCGGTGGTCAAGGAGGTCACGGCCCACCACGGCCAGTCCCCGCTGGTGCTCGTGGACTACTTGCAGAAGGTTCGACCGCGCGAGGCCATGGACGAGGAAGCCGCCGTCACCCACGTGACCGAGCGGCTCAAGGACCTGTCCATCGACTCCGACTCACCGGTGCTGGCCATCTCCGCCTCCGACCGGGCGGGGCTGGAACCGGGGCAACGCATGCGCGCCCGCAACATGAAGGGCTCCACCGCGCTGGCCTACGAGGCAGACGTGGTGCTGATCCTGGCCAACAAGGCCGACATCGTCGCGCGGCACCACCTGATGTACGCGGCCAACAACGGCGAGCACTTCCGCAACTACTCGGTGCTCACCGTGGAGAAGAACCGCTCGGGACGCACCGGCGCCGAGGTGGAGTTCTTCAAGCAGTTCGCCTCGGGACGCTTCGTGCCCGAGGGCAGCGTGGTCAGCGAGAGCCTGGTCGACGAGCGCGTCTTCACCGAGTAGCCACGAGGCACAACGGCACGAAGGGCCGTCCACCCTCGCGGGTGGACGGCCCTTCACACGACCGAATTCGGATCAGGCCTCGACGGCCTCGTCCTCGGTGATGTTCTTGGTGCGGTTGGGGTCAACCAGGATGCCGGGGCCCATGGTGGTGGACAGGGCGATCTTCTTGATGTAGCGGCCCTTGGAGCTGGCCGGCTTGAGACGCAGAACCTCTTCGAGGGCAGCCGCGTAGTTCTCCGCCAGGGCGGCCTCGGTGAAGGAGGCCTTGCCGATGATGAAGTGCAGGTTGGAGTGACGGTCCACGCGGAACTCGATCTTTCCGCCCTTGATGTCGTTCACAGCCTTGGCGACGTCGGGGGTGACGGTGCCGGTCTTCGGGTTCGGCATGAGGGAGCGCGGGCCGAGGACGCGACCGAGGCGACCGACCTTGCCCATCATGTCGGGGGTGGCGACAACGGCGTCGAAGTCGAGCCAACCGCCGGCAACCTTCTCGATGAGCTCGTCGCCACCGACGAAGTCGGCGCCGGCCTCACGGGCGGCCTCGGCCTTCTCGGCGTTGGCGAACACGAGGACGCGGGCGGTCTTACCGGTGCCGTTGGGCAGGTTGACGGTGCCGCGGACCATCTGGTCGGCCTTGCGCGGGTCAACGCCCAGACGCATGACGACGTCGACGGTCTCGTCGAACTTCTTCTTGGCGCCGTTCTTGGCAAGCTTGATGGCGGCCAGCGGGGCGAACAGCTCGTTCTTGTCGAACGTAGCGGCCGCCGCGCGGTAGGTCTTGCTGCGCTGCATGTCTGGTTACTCGTTTCTGTCCAGTGTGGTCGGTGAGCCAGCGCGGCTCTGCCACGGGGTGTTGATCAGGAAGGGAAAGCTCAGTCGGTGGTGATGCCCATGGAACGGGCAGTACCCTCGACGATCTTCATCGCGGCGTCGATGTCGTTCGCGTTGAGGTCGGGGAGCTTGGTGGTGGCGATCTCGCGGACCTGGTCCTTGGTCAGCTTGCCGACCTTCTCCTTGTGCGGAACGCCCGAGCCCTTGGCAACGCCAGCGGCCTTCTTGATCAGCTCAGCGGCCGGCGGGGTCTTCGTGATGAAGGTGAACGTGCGGTCCTCGTAGATGGTGATCTCAACGGGGATGACGTTGCCGCGCATCGACTCGGTCTGAGCGTTGTAGGCCTTGCAGAAGTCCATGATGTTCACACCGTGCGGACCGAGGGCGGTACCGACCGGCGGAGCCGGAGTCGCAGAGCCAGCGTTCAGCTGAACCTTGACCAGTGCTGCGATCTTCTTCTTGGGAGGCATGTCAGATTCCTTCTGAATTGGTACGTCGTGGTCTTGTCGAGCCGCCACCGGGATGCCTCCCGGAACGGTTCTGCCACCTGGGTGTTGCTACCGCCGTCGAACGACGGCGGCGGCACGGGGCCGCGCGGACGCGGCAACGCCGACCGCCTGCCAGTCTCGCAGATTCTGTGTGCAGAACCTATTCGAGGCGGGCGGACGGTCGGCGTGCTGCCGGGGACCGACGCGTCAGACGCGCTGGATCTGGCTGAAGCTGAGCTCGACCGGGGTCTCGCGGCCGAAGATCTCGACGAGCGCCTTGACGCGCTGGGTGTCGCCGTTGATCTCGGTGATCGTGGCGTGCAGCGTGGCGAACGGGCCGTCGACCACCATGACCGAGTCGTCGACCGAGAAGTCAGCGACCTCGACCGGCTTCCTGGAGGGCTGGGCGTGACCGCCGGTGGCCTTCGCCTGGGCGATCTCGGCCTCGGCCTCTGCGTGGGCGAGGGCGGACGGGGCCAGCATGTCCTCGACCTCGCTCATCGAGAGCGGGACCGGGTTGTGCGCGTTGCCCACGAAGCCGGTGACCGACGGGGTGTGGCGCACGGTCGACCAGGACTCGTCGGTCAGGTCCATGCGGACCAGGACGTAGCCGGGCAGGACGGTGCGGGTGACCATCTTGCGCTGGCCGTTCTTGATCTCGGCGACCTCTTCGGTCGGCACGACGATCTCGTGGATGTAGTCACCCATGTCGAGGGAGGCGATGCGGTTCTCCAGGTTCGCCTTCACCCGCTTCTCCATGCCGGAGTAGGTGTGGATGACGTACCAGTCGCCCGGCTTGGACCACAGCTCACGACGGAACGCCTCCAGGGCGTCGTCCTCGCCGGCCTCGTCGCCGTCCTCGGCGTCGTCGGCCTGGTCCTCGTCAACCTCCACCTCGGCGCCGGCGTCGGCGTCCACAGCGGTCTCGACGTCGACGTCAGCCTCGTCCGTCGCCTCGGGGGCGTCGGTGGGCTCGGTGGGCTCGAGGTCGGCCTCGAACGAGTCGTTCTGCTCAGACACAGTGCTGCTCCGTCGTTTCGGATCTACTTAGTTGTTGCTGGTCACCGCTCCGCTGCTGCGGTCCGGATCAGTTGTCTCCGCCGAAGATCCAGAAGACGAGGCGACCGAACCCCAGGTCCATCAGGGACACGAGGCTCATCAGGACGATGACGAAGAAAAGGACGACCCAGAAGTAGTTGATGAGCTGCTTCTGCGTGGGCCAGACGACCTTGCGGAGCTCGGTGAGGACCTGCCGCAGGAAGACGAGCGGTGACGTCCGGGGCGCCGCGCCCTTGCCGCTCTCGCCCCCCTGAGCGTTGACTTCCGACACGTTTGCCCCTCCGTCGTCCGGGTCGTCTGCTTGCGTGGTGCTGCTTACTACCTGCTGGGACGCGGCTGCGCACGCAGTCGTCGTACTTTGCAGGGCACGAGGGACTTGAACCCCCAACCTTCGGTTTTGGAGACCGATGCTCTGCCAGTTGAGCTAGTGCCCTTCACATGAAACTCCCCCGGTCCAAACCCCGTTGGAAGGGCGCGAACCAGTACGTGGGAGAACCACTGAGCCGGAAGCATACGTGGCTGCAGTGCTCAGGTCCAAACGTCCTAGGATGTTGCCCATGACCGAAGCCTCCTCCGCCCCTGCCAGCAGCCCGCGCGACAAGCGCGTCTCGACCCGCGTCGGCTCCATCGCCGAGTCCGCCACGCTGAAGGTGGACGCCAAGGCCAAGGCCCTGAAGGCCGAGGGGCGTCCGGTGATCGGCTTCGGCGCCGGCGAGCCCGACTTCCCCACCCCGTCCTACATCGTCGACGCCGCCGTCGAGGCCTGCCGCGACCCGAAGAACCACCGCTACACCCCCGCGGGTGGTCTGCCGGAGCTCAAGGCCGCGATCGTCGCCAAGACCATGCGCGACTCGGGTTACGCGGTCGAGCCCGCCCAGGTGCTGGTCACCAACGGCGGCAAGCAGGCCATCTACGAGGCCTTCGCGGCGATGCTCGACCCGGGCGACGAGGTCATCGTCCCGGCTCCGTACTGGACCACCTACCCCGAGGCCATCCGTCTGGCCGGCGGCGTCCCGGTCGAGGTGCTCGCCGACGAGACCCAGGACTACAAGGTCACCGTCGCCCAGCTCGAGGCCGCACGCACCGAGAAGACCAAGGTGCTGCTGTTCGTCTCCCCGTCCAACCCGACCGGAGCGGTCTACACCACCGACGAGATCCGCGCGATCGGCGAGTGGGTCGAGACCAACCAGCTCTGGGTGCTGACCGACGAGATCTACGAGCACCTCGTCTACGACAACGCCGACACCGGCTCGCTGCCCGTCATCTGCCCCGAGCTCGCCGACCACACCGTGGTCGTCAACGGCGTGGCCAAGACCTACGCGATGACCGGTTGGCGGGTGGGCTGGGTGATCGGCCCCAAGGACATCATCAAGGCCGCCTCGAACCTGCAGTCGCACGCCACCTCCAACGTGGCCAACGTGTCGCAGCGCGCCGCGATCGCCGCGCTCGAGGGCGACCTGACCGCCGTCGACGAGATGAAGGTGGCCTTCGACCGTCGCCGCAAGAAGATCGTCGAGATGCTCAACGCGGTCGAGGGCATCTACTGCCCCACCCCGCTGGGCGCCTTCTACGCCTACCCGTCGGTCAAGGGACTGCTGGGCAAGACCTACGACGGCAAGGTCCTCGAGACCTCCGCCGAGCTGGCCGAGTACATCCTGGACAAGGCCGAGGTCGCGGTCGTCCCGGGTGAGGCCTTCGGCTCGCCGGGCTACCTGCGCCTCTCCTACGCGCTGGGCGACGACGACCTGGTCGAGGGCATCACCCGGATCCAGAACCTCTTCGCCTGACCGCACCGCGATACCGCACAGCACGACGGGGCGTCCCCACCGGGGGCGCCTCGTTCTGCGTTCCCGCGGAAGCGGTCGTGGGCTAGCGTCTCGACATGGCCCCCCTCGATCCGCCGCCCAGGCGTGACCTCAGCACCCTGCCCAAGGCGCACCTGCACCTGCACTTCACCGGTTCGATGCGTCACTCCACCCTGCTCGAGCTCGCCGCCCGGGACGGCATCCACCTGCCCGACGCCCTGGTGCTCGAGTGGCCCCCGATGCTCTCGGCGGCCGACGAGAAGGGCTGGTTCCGCTTCCAGCGGCTCTACGACGTCGCCCGCTCGGTGCTGCGCACCCCCGACGACGTGCGCCGCCTGGTCCGCGAGGCCGCGGAGGACGACGTCCGCGACGGTGGTCGCTGGCTGGAGATCCAGGTCGACCCGTCGGGGTACGGCGCCCGGTTCGGCGGGATCACCGCCTTCACCGACCTGGTGCTCGACGCCGTCGACTCCGCGTCCCGGGAGACCGGCCTGGGCATCGCGGTGGTGATCGCGGCCAACCGCACCCGGCACCCGCTGGACGCTCGCACCCTGGCCCGGCTCGCGTCGCAGTACGCCGGCCGCGGCGTGGTGGGCTTCGGTCTCTCCAACGACGAGCGGCGTGGCCGGACCGCCGACTTCGCCCCCGCGTTCGAGATCGCCCGGCGCGCCGATCTGCTCTCGGTCCCCCACGGCGGCGAGCTGCGCGGCCCCGAGCACGTCACCGCATGCCTGGACGCCCTGCAGCCCGGACGGCTGGGCCACGGCGTCCGCTCGGGCGAGGACCCACGGGTGCTCGAACGGGTGGTGTCCTCGGGGGTGACCCTCGAGGTGTGCCCGGTCTCGAACGTCGCACTGGGGGTGTACCCCGACCTCGCGTCGGTGCCGGTGCCCCAGCTCCTCGCCGCGGGGGCCCAGCTCGCGCTGGGCGCCGACGACCCGTTGCTGTTCGGGTCGCGCCTGGCCGCCCAGTACGCCACGGTGCGCGCCGCCCACGACCTGGACGACGCCACGCTGGCGGAACTGGCGCGGATGTCCGTGCGGGGCTCCCGGGCCCCGGACTGGAGGAAGGAGGAGATCCTGGCCGAGGTCGACGTCTGGTTGTCCGAGCCGGCCGACGCGCGAGCCTGAGGCCCGGACCGCACCCCACGCGGGCGTCGGCGTGCGCGAGGATGGATCCACGCGCCCTGCAGGGGCACCACCAGGACGGTCCAGGGATCGACGGCCGAACGGCCGCCCCGACCGAGACCGTGAGAGAGGACTTCCGTGAGCGACCAGAACCCCTACGGCCAGGACCCGTACGGGCAGCAGCCCGGCCAGGGCCCGTACGGCCAGCAGCCCGGACAGCAGCCCGGCCAGAACCCCTACGGCCAGCCGGCCTACGGCCAGCCCCCTTACGGCCAGCCCCCTTACGGCCAGCCCCCCTACGGCCAGCCCGGGTACGGCTACGGCGGCGGTCCGGTCAAGCACCCCAGGTCGACCACCGTCCTCGTCCTGGGCATCCTGTCCCTGGTCTGCTGCGGCGTCCTGGGTCCGGTGGCCTGGGTGATGGGCAACACCGCGGTCCGGGAGATCGACGCCGCTCCGGGCCGCTACACCGGCCGGGACGCCGCCAACATCGGTCGCATCCTGGGCATCATCGCGACCGTGCTCCTGGTCGTCGGCGTGGTGACCACGGTCGCGGTCGGCCTCAGCGGCGGATTCAGCGTCGAAGACTCCAGCGGCTCCTCCACCGGTTGGTGAGTGGGGTCCTCAGGACCATGACGGTGACGGTGACGGTCCGGGCCCTGGTGGCCCGGGCCGTCACGCGCATCAGGGAGAATCGACCTCCCACGGGCTGACGCGGGCCCGGGCGTGCGCGGCCGAGGGTCGCAGGAGAGGGACCGGAATGAGCGACGAGAACCAGCAGCCGCACGGCCAGCAGCCCTACGGCCAGAACCCGTACGGCCAGCCTCCCTACGGCCAGAACCCGTACGGCCAGCAGCAGTCGCCGCAGGAGTCGGGCGAGCAGAACGCCTTCGGACAGCCGGCCCACAACCCGTACGCCCGCGGCGACTACGGCCAGCCCACCTTCGGGCAGCCGGGATACCCCGGCCCCTACGCGCCCGCGCCGTTCGCCCAGGTGCCGCCCAAGCACCCGCAGGCCACGACCGCGTTGGTGCTGGGCATCATCTCGCTGGCCGGGGCCATGATGTGCGTGCTGCCGATCCTCCTGGCGCCGTTCGCCTGGTTCACCGGCTCGAAGGCGGTCAAGGAGATCGACGCCTCCCGCGGCACGCTCTCGGGGCGCGACACGGCGATGGTCGGCAAGGTCCTGGGCATCGTCGGCACCGTGCTCCTGGCGCTCGGCGTACTGGTCCTCGGCGCGCTCGTGGTGTGGGCCCTGAACGATCCTTCGGTGGTCTGGGAGGAGACCTACGAGGGACCGGGCATGAACGCCTGACGCAGCGCCGTCGATCCGGCGCCCCTACCTGAGGGTCAGAGGCTGACGGTCGCTGCCTGACGGTCGCTGCCCGAGGTTCAGAGGCTGAGGCCGACGAACACCGGTTCGTTGACCAGGCGGACGCCGAAGCGCGCCTGCACCCCGTCGCGCACCTCGCGGGCCAGGACCAGCAGGTCCTCCGCGCTCGCCCCACCGCGGTTGGTGAGGGCGAGCGTGTGCTTTGTCGACAAACTGACTCGTCCCCCTGTCGTCGCCGGGGAGAACCCCTTGGCGAAGCCGGCCCGCTCGATCAGCCACGCGGCGCTGGTCTTGACCCGACCGTCGGCCTGCGGGAAGCGCGGTGCGTCCTCGGGCAGCGCGGCGGCGACGTCAGCGTCCAGGAACGGGTTGGTGAAGAACGACCCCGCACTCCAGGAGTCGTGGTCGGCCTCGTCCAGCACCATCCCCTTGCCCCGGCGCAGGGCGAGCACCTGCTCGCGCACCCGGCCGGCGGGCGCCCGCTCATTGACAGATAGGCTGTTCTTCTGGG
>JAZQNT010000469.1:0-2329 GCA_045627505.1 Nocardioides sp. | reverse complement strand
CGTCGGACCGGTCCGGGCCACGGTGAGCCTCCGGCTGGGCGCGCTGAGCGAGCTGCCCGCGCTGGAGGAGAAGTGGAGCGGGATCCGGGTCGTCGACCGGTGGACCGTGACCGCCGTGCTCAAGCGCAACGGGCACCTGCTTGGCCCCGACGGGCGCTCGACCGGTCCGGCGGACACGGGCGCCTGAGTCGGCGCACCTGCGCCCGCCCCGGAAAAAGATCTCCCCGGCTGCATCCGCCGGGGTCGGTGAACCGGAGAAGGGGAGGACGGGCGCCACACGGGGGCCCGCGCTCACCAGGAGGAATCATGAAGCGTCTCATCGGGGCCGTGGCTGCCCTCGCCACCGCCGGCACCGTCCTGGCCGTCGCACCGCCCGCCACTGCCGCTGCACCCAAGGGGGAGCGGTCGATCGTCACCTGGGTGCGAGCGGACGGCAACGCGTTCGACCACAACAGCGCCGACTTCGACATCGTCACCCGTGCCGCGCTGGCCGTCCTGGCGGCCAAGCCGAACTCGCCGGTGACGGTGCTGACCCAGGGGGACAAGCGGCTGACCGCCTTCCTGCCCAACGACCGGGCCTTCCGGTTGCTCGCGAAGGACCTCACCGGTCGAACCATCCGTTCGGAGCGGGCCGTCCTCAACACCCTCGTCAAGGCGGCAGGCGTGGACACGATCGAGCAGGTGCTTCTGTACCACGTCGTGCTGGGCAAGAAGCTGACCAGCGCCAAGGTGCTCAAGGCCGACGGCGTCCGGTTCACCACCGCCCAGGGCGCCCGGATCCGGGTCAAGGTGCGGCACGCGCACGGTCGACCGGTCATCACCATCGTCGACCAGGACCGCAACGACCGGAACGCGCGCGTGGTGCTCAAGAAGGTCGACCGCAACAAGGGCAACAAGCAGATCGGCCACGGCATCGACCGAGTGCTGCGCCCGGTCGACCTCTGAGTGCTCCACGGGGGTGGTCCGTGGGGTCGGAGCGGTGTCCGGCCCCACGTCCGCCCACGTCCCCCGCCGGTCCGTCGGCCGTCGTGCGACCGCTTTCGGACGCCGGGGAGGGACGCGCCCCGGACCGGTACGGTGACCGGGTGACCAGCCCTGGGGAGTCCACGGTCGTGGACCTGGCGAGCGGCCTGCGCGCGGGAGACCGCGACGTCCTTGCCGAGGTCTTCCGGCGCTGGTCCTCGCTGGTGCACACGATCGCACTCCGGGCGCTGGGGACGCACCACGACGCCGAGGACGTCACCCAGCAGGTGTTCCTCTCGGCCTGGCGCAGTCGCCACACCCTGACCCCCAGCGAGCACGCACTGCCCGCCTGGCTGGTGGGGATCACGCGGCACCGGATCGCGGACCGGTTGGCCGAACGGGCTCGCGACGCGCGCAAGGTCACCGCGCTCGCCGCGGAGACTGCCGGCGGGGCCCCGGGGCAGCGGGAGCCGGGCCTGTCCACCGCTCCCGGCCTCGACGGGGCGTTGCCGGACGGACTCGCCGAGGTCGTCGACCGGCTGGTGCTGCGCCAACACCTCGACGCTCTGGGCGAGCCACGTGGCACGATCCTGAGGCTGGCCTTCCACGAGGACCTGACCCACGAGGAGATCGCGTCGCGCACCGGAATGCCGCTGGGCACGGTCAAGAGCCACGTACGACGCGGTCTGCTCCAGCTCCGCAGGACCCTCGAGGAGGTGCGCCATGAACGTGCCTGACGGCCACGTCCCGGAGGAGCTGCTCGCCGCGTTCGCGCTGGGGGAGCGCTCCGCCGGCGACGAGGGGCAGCATGCCCACGTCGAGCGGTGTGCGCAGTGCGCCGCGGAGATCGCTGCGCTGCGCGAGACCGTGGTGCTGGCGTCGGTCGGCAGCGAGGACGACCTGGTGCCCCCGCCCGCTTGGGTCTGGGAGGCGGTCGACGCCCAGCTCGACGCCCAGTCCGATGCCCAGTCCGATGCCCAGCTCGACGCCCAGCTCGGTGCTGAGCTCGGCGGAGAGGCTGGCGTCGAGGGTTCCGGGGGTGCCGAGGGTGCAGACGGTTCTGCAGGGACGTCGAGCTCGGTCGTCGACCTGGCTCGTCCCCGGACGTCTCAGCGCCGTGCGCGCGGGTCTCAGCGCCGTGCGCACCGGTTCTCCGAGCGCGTGGTCGCGGCCGTCGCCGCCGTGGCGCTGCTCGCCGGCGCCGGAGTCGGGGCGTTCGTCGCCCGGCTGGCCGAGGACGACGCGTCGGCCCCGGTCGCGCAACGGCTCGGCGCCAAGTAGAAGGCCGTATCTCTTATCGTCGTGCCATAAAGACTGCTATTGCATCCACAATGCGTAGCGGTGCCGAGGGTATTAAGGTAACCAT
>JAZQNT010000468.1:0-4131 GCA_045627505.1 Nocardioides sp. | reverse complement strand
ACCCATCGGGTGGCGGGCCTTCCTGTGCTCAGCGTGGAGCTCGAGGAACTCAGGCCTCCTCGGCCGGAGCCTCGGTGGTCTCCTCGGCGGCAGCCTCGGCCGGAGCCTCAGCGGTCTCCGCGACGGGAGCCTCGACCTTGGTCTCCTCGACCTTCTTGGCCTTGGGGGCCTTCGGCGCGTAGGCCTCGGTCACGAGCTCGATGACGGCCATCGGAGCGTTGTCACCCTTACGGGGACCGATCTTGGTGATGCGGGTGTAGCCACCCGGACGCTCGGCGAAGGTCGGGGCGATCTCGGTGAAGAGAACGTGGACGACACCCTTGTCGCGGACGGTCTTGAGGACCTCGCGACGGTTGTGGATGTCACCCTTCTTGGCCTTGGTGATCAGCTTCTCCGCGAACGGGCGGAGCAGGCGGGCCTTGGCCTCGGTCGTGGTGATGCGACCGTGCTCGAACAGCTGGGTGGCCAGGTTCGCGAGGATGAGGCGCTGGTGGGCCGGCGAACCGCCGAGGCGGGCGCCCTTCTTGGGGGTAGGCATTGCTGCTACTCCTGTCTCTCCCGGGCCGGACAAGGTACCCGGGTAGTCATTCCCCACCACGGTTGTGGTGGAGGCGCGGCGGCCGGTGGCCACCGAACCGGTCCGGACCCGACGCTCGCGCGGCGGGTCCGACCGGGTGGATCAGTGTTTCGTCGCCCCGCGGTGAGCGGGACTGTCCAGAGGGGTCCGGGGCTTGCGCCCCGAGCCGATCAGTACTGCTCGTCCTCGACGTACGAGGCGTCGTCGTCGTCCGAGTACGCAGCCAGGGCGGCGTGCGGGTCGAAGCCGGGCGCGGAGTCCTTGAGGGACAGACCCATCTCGACCAGCTTGGCCTTGACCTCGTCGATCGACTTCGCACCGAAGTTGCGGATGTCGAGCAGGTCCTGCTCCGAGCGACCGATGAGCTCACCCACGGTGTGGATGCCCTCGCGCTTGAGGCAGTTGTACGAACGGACGGTGAGCTGCAGGTCCTCGACCGGCAGGGCCAGGTCGGCGGCCAGCTGCTCATCGACCGGCGACGGGCCGATGTCGATGCCCTCGGCCTCGACGTTGAGCTCGCGGGCCAGGCCGAAGAGCTCGACCAGCGTCTTTCCGGGGGACGCAAGGGCGTCGGGAGGACGGAGGGACGGCTTGGTCTCGACGTCGATCACGAGCTTGTCGAAGTCGGTGCGCTGCTCGACTCGGGTGGCCTCGACCTTGTAGGTCACCTTGAGCACGGGGCTGTAGATGGAGTCGACCGGGATGCGGCCGATCTCGTTGTCCCCGCCCTTGTTCTGGACGGCGGAGACGTAGCCGCGGCCACGCTCCACGACGAGCTCCATCTCGAGCTTGCCGTTGTCGCCCAGGGTGGCGATCTTCAGATCGGGGTTGTGGACCTCCACGCCGGCCGGCGGGGTGATGTCCGCGGCCGTGACGTCACCGGCACCCGACTTGCGCAGGTACATGGTGACGGGCTCGTCGTGCTCGGAGGAGACGACGAGGCCCTTCAGGTTGAGGATGATCTCGGTGACGTCCTCGGTGACTCCCTCAACGGTGGAGAACTCGTGGAGGACGGAGTCGATCTTGATGCTGGTGACCGATGCTCCCGGGATGGAGGAGAGCAGGGTGCGACGCAGCGAGTTGCCGAGCGTGTAACCGAAGCCGGGCTCCAGCGGCTCGATCACGAACCGCGAGCGGAACTCGTCAACAGTCTCTTCCGACAGGGTCGGGCGCTGAGCGATAAGCACTGATGTTTTCCTTTCCGGATCCACCCACCATTTGACGGATCCGAACTGCAGTGGCGAGGAGGTCTTGCAGAAGGTGGTGCAGGGGCTGGAACCGGTGGCCGTCCGAGGACGACCACCGGTTCACAGTGTCACTTCTTCGAGTAGAACTCGACGATGAGCTGCTCCTGGACGGGCAGATCGATCTGCTCACGCGTCGGGAGCTGGTGCACCAGGATGCGCATGCGCGTCGGCAGTGCCTCGAGCCACGCCGGAACGACGCGCTCGCCGTGGGTCTCGCGAGCCACGATGAAGGGGGTCATCTCCAGCGACTTCTCGCGGACGTCGATGACGTCGTACTGCGAGACCTGGTAGCTGGGGATGTTGACCTTCTTGCCGTTGACCAGGAAGTGGCCGTGCACGACGAGCTGGCGAGCGTGGCGACGGGTGCGGGCGAAGCCGGCACGGTAGACCACGTTGTCGAGGCGACCCTCGAGCAGCTGAAGCAGGTTGTCACCAGTCTTGCCCGCGCGACGCGAGGCCTCCTGGTAGTAGTTGTAGAACTGCTTCTCCATGATGCCGTAGGAGAAACGAGCCTTCTGCTTCTCGCGGAGCTGGAGGAGGTACTCCGACTCCTTGATGCGGCCCTTGCCGTGCTGGCCGGGCGGGTACGGACGACGCTCGAAGGAAGCGTCACCGCCGATGAGGTCGACGCCGAGACGACGCGACTTCCGGGTAATGGGTCCGGTGTAACGGGCCATGGTTCAAAGTCTCCTTGAAGTCCAGTGTGTGATCAGACGCGAAAGCGTCGGATCAGACGCGGCGACGCTTGGGCGGGCGGCAACCGTTGTGCGGGGCGGGCGTGACGTCCTGGATGGTGCCGACCTCAAGGCCGATGGCACCAAGCGAACGGATCGCGGTCTCGCGACCCGAACCCGGGCCCTTGACGAAGACGTCGATCTTCTTCATGCCGTGCTCCATCGCACGACGGCCAGCGGCCTCGGCGGCCATCTGAGCGGCGAACGGAGTGGACTTGCGGGAGCCCTTGAAACCGACGGTGCCGGCAGAGGCCCACGAGATAACCGCACCAGTCGGGTCGGTGATCGTGACGATGGTGTTGTTGAACGTGCTCTTGATGTGGGCTTCGCCCTGAGCGATGTTCTTCTTCTCCTTGCGACGGATCTTCGTCGCACGGCTCTTGGGAGGCATTCAGATACTCCTGAGGTTCTGGTCTAAAAGCTGGTGAAAAAGCTTCACTGCACCCGAAGGGCAGCGATCACTTCTTCTTCTTGCCGGCGACGGTGCGCTTCGGACCCTTGCGGGTACGGGCGCTGGTCTTGGTGCGCTGACCGCGGACCGGGAGGCCCATGCGGTGGCGGCGACCCTGGTAGCTGCCGATCTCGATCTTGCGGCGGATGTCCGCCTGGACCTCACGACGGAGGTCACCCTCGATCTTGAAGTTGGCGTCAATCTCGTCGCGAAGCTTGACCAGGTCCTCATCGCCCAGGGTGTGGACGCGGGCGTTCGGGTCGACCCCGGTAGCCGCGAGGAGCTGCTTGGCACGGGTGCGACCGATGCCGTAGATGTACGTGAGTGCGATCTCGATGCGCTTGTCGCGCGGGAGGTCAACACCAGCAAGGCGAGCCATGATGGCAATCCCTTCGGTTCCGCAACGGTGTCTGTCGCGCCGCATCCCGTTGCCCCCGTCGAAACGGGGACCGGGCTCCGGCCGTTGCGCCGGAGGTGCTTCGCCACTGAGCGGACTCAGTGACTAGCGAGCACGATATTGAGGGTGTAGCTGTGCGAGGCGGTGGCCTGAGCCACCGGCCATCAGCCCTGGCGCTGCTTGTGGCGCGGGTTCTCGCAGATGACCATGACGCGGCCGTGACGACGAATGACCTTGCACTTGTCGCAGATCGCCTTGACGCTGGGCTTGACCTTCACAGGGAGGGCCTTTCTGGATCGTTCGGCTGTTACTTGTAGCGGTAGACGATCCGACCTCGCGTGAGGTCGTACGGCGAGAGCTCCACCACCACGCGGTCCTCGGGGAGGATCCGGATGTAGTGCTGGCGCATCTTGCCGCTGATGTGGGCGAGAACCTTGTGACCATTGCTCAGCTCGACGCGGAACATGGCATTGGGCAGGGCCTCCGTGATGGTGCCCTCGAGCTCGATCACGCCTTCTTTCTTCGGCATGTCCTCCACAATCTGTTGATCTGATGTCTACCGGTGGCCCGCGAACCTCCCGACGGTGTGTCGGGTGGACCTCGTGTGGCCGGCTGCGGTGTCCCCCGTCCGACTCCTCCGAGGAGGAAACGGGCAGCCGTTGGACGCCGCAGACCGAGCCCACGTTGGGCCGATTAGCCATCCTAGCCTCAAGCCGCAACCAAAT
>JAZQNT010000467.1:0-3749 GCA_045627505.1 Nocardioides sp. | reverse complement strand
CAGCGGGGACTCCTTCGCCAGGTACTCGGTCTGGAAGACGTCCCAGATCTGCTCCGGGGTGATCTCGCCGCCCTCGGTGTCGGTGTAGGCCTGCACCACGCGACTGAACTCGATCTGTGCCCGGCGCGGCAGGTCCAGCTTGTGCTCGGCCTTGAGGACGTACGCGACGCCACCCTTGCCGGACTGGGAGTTGACCCGGATGACCGCCTCGTAGGAGCGGCCGACGTCCTTGGGGTCGATCGGCAGGTACGGGGCCTCCCACTCGATGTCGCGCACCGAGATCCCGCGCTCGGCGGCCTGACGCTCCAGGTCCTCCAGACCCTTCTTGATCGCGTCCTGGTGGGAGCCGGAGAAGGCGGTGTAGACCAGGGCGCCGGCGTAGGGGTGTCGCGGGTGCACCGGCAGGCCGGTGCAGTACTCGACGCTGCGACGGATCTCGTCGATACCGCCAGCGACGGCGAAGTCGACCTGCGGGTCGACACCCTGGCTGAACAGGTTCATGCCGAGCGTGACCAGGTCGACGTTGCCGGTGCGCTCACCGTGGCCGAACAGGCAGCCCTCGACCCGGTCGGCACCAGCCATCAGACCCAGCTCAGCCGCGGCCACGGCCGTGCCCCGGTCGTTGTGCGGGTGCAGGGAGATCGCGGAGTGCTCACGACGGGTCAGGCCGCGGGAGAAGTACTCGATCTGGTCGGCGTAGGTGTTCGGCGTCGACATCTCGACGGTCGCCGGCAGGTTCAGGATGATCTCGCGACCTGCCTCGGGCTGCCAGACGTCGGAGACGGCCTCGCACACGGTCAGGGCGAAGTCGGTGTCGGATTGGGTGAAGATCTCCGGGCTGTACTGGTACCCGAAGTGCTGGGAGCCGACCAGCTCGGGCAGGAACTTCTCGGCGTACTTCATCACCAGCTCGGTGCCGCGCACCGCGATGTCGACGCACTCGTCGTTGGTGACGCCGAAGACCACGCGCTGGAACAGCGGCGCGGTGGCGTTGTACATGTGGATGGTGGCGCGGGGGGCGCCGGCCAGCGACTCGGCGGTGCGCGAGATCAGGTCCTCACGGGCCTGGGTCAGGACGGAGATCTGGACGTCGTCCGGGATCCGGTCCTCCTCGATCAGGGCCCGCACGAAGTCGAAGTCGGTCTGCGAGGCGCTCGGGAAGCCGACCTCGATCTCCTTGTAGCCCATCTGGACCAGCAGCTCGAACATCTTCAGCTTGCGCGCCGGGGTCATCGGGTCGATCAGGGCCTGGTTGCCGTCGCGCAGGTCGGTCGACAGCCAGCGCGGAGCCTTGGTGATCTTCTGGTCCGGCCAGGTGCGGTCCGGGACGGTCACCGGCTCGAACGCGCGGTAGCGCCCGAACGGCATCGGGCTGGTCTTCTGCTGGTTGGAGGTGTTGCTCAGGTTCGTCATGAAGGTGCCTCACAGATCAAGCGGAATGGGCGACCGGCACGCGCAAGCACTCCGCAACGAGGGGGCCGGCTGTTCAGGCCTCGCTGCGGCACGGAAGGAGAAGAAGACTCATCATGACGAGCACAATCTACGCCTCCTGCCTCTTCCTGCGTAGCGGGGGTGTCCCACGCCACTTCTCGTAGGCTCGGCCCATGCCCCGACTCCTGGTGCTCCAGCACTGCCCCACCGCGGCGACCCGTGCACTGGGCGCGGCCGTGCTCGAGGGCGCGGCACTGCCCGAGCTCGAACAGGTCGAGGTGGTGGAGCGTTCACCGCTCGACGCGCGCGCCGACGACGTCCTGGGGGCCGACGCCCTGGTCGTCGGGACACCCGCGAACTTCGGGTACATGAGCGGGGCGCTCAAGCACTTCTTCGACAGTCACTTCCTCGCGCTCGGAGGCGCGCTGGACGCCAGCGGCGGCGGACGCCCCGCCTCCGCCCGGCTGCCGATGGGGCTGTGGGTGCACGGTCGCTACGACACGACCGGCGCGGTGCGCTCGGTGCAGTCCATCGTCGGCGGACTGGGGTGGCGCACCGCTGCTCCGGTGCTGGAGGTGCTCGGCGACGTCGAGGCGGAACAGCTCGAGGCTGCCCGCGACCTGGGCGCCACCCTGGCCGCGCTGATCCTGGAGGACGCATGAGCCACGACGCGCCCACCGGTGGACGAGGTGGGCGCCGAGCTGAGCGCGGAACTGGGCGCGAAACTGGGCGCGAAACTGGGCGCCTAGCTGGGCGCGGGGGCAGCCGGCGCGGATCCCGGGCACGCAGCCGTCTGCGGGCCGGTGTCGTGGTCGGCGTCGTGGCCGGCGTCGTGGTCGGCGTCGTGGTCGGCGTCGTGGCGCTCGGGCTCGGGCTCGGGCTGCCCCTCGTCGTGACCGGAAGCGACGGGCAGGACTCTTCGGAAACGACCGGCCGCACTTCGACGGACGGTGCCCGCACGGCATCGGCCAGCCCGTCGACCGGCCCGTCGACCGGCCAGACCGCCGTGGCGACGTCGATCCCCCCGGCCCCCGAGGCGGGGTCGTGCCACCGCCTGACCTGGGAGCAGGCGCTGGCCCCCACCGCCAGCAACGTCCCCGGGTCCTGCCGCACCTCCACGTCGCTCACCTTCCACGTGGGGAAGCTCAGGAAGGATTCCGAGGGGCGCCGCGTGCTGGTCGACTCCGAGGCCGCTCAGGCACAGATCCGCACGACCTGCCCCCGGCAGCTGCGGAAGTTCCTCGGCGGCACGGCGGAGCAGCGTCGCCTCAGCGTGCTGACCACGATCTGGTTCACCCCCACCCTGGACGAGGAGGCCCGGGGCGCGGACTGGTTCCGGTGCGACGTGGTCGCGCCGGGTCCGGACAACACGCTGTTGAAGGTGTCCAAGCCGATGCGCAACTCCATCGGCACCCCGAAGGCCGCCAAGTACGAGTTGTGCGCCTCGGGCAGGCCGGGCAAGAAGTCGTTCACGCACGTGCCCTGCGCGAAGAAGCACACGTGGCGTGCGGTGGCCACCGTCGACCTCCCGGGCAAGGCCCACCCCGGCCGCAAGGCCGTCGCGGCGCGCATGGAGGAGCCGTGCACCGACGCCGCCACCGCGGTCGCCACTGACGCCACGGACGTCAGGTGGAGCCAGGAGGGGCCGACCAGGAAACAGTGGAAGGCGGGGCAGCGGTACGGCTACTGCTGGGTCCCCACGGCCTGAGCCGTGCAGCGCCCGAGCAGTGACTGGCCCACTGCAACTGGGCCGACTGCGACTGGCCGACTGCGACTGGGCCGGGCCTCAGAAGCCGAGGCGTCGCAACTGGCGCGGGTCCCGCTGCCAGTCCTTGGCCACCCGCACGTGCAGGTCGAGGTAGACCGGGCTGCCGAGCAGCGCCTCGATCTGCTGGCGCGCAGCCTTGCCCACCTCACGCAGGCGCGAACCCTTGTGGCCGATCAGGATGCCCTTCTGCGAGTCCCGCTCCACGTGGATGGTGGCGTAGACGTCGAGCAGCGGCTTCTCCGGGTCACGGCCCTCGCGCAGACCCATCTCCTCCACGGTGACGGCGATCGAGTGCGGCAGCTCGTCGCGCACACCCTCGAGGGATGCCTCGCGGATGAGCTCGGCGGCCAGGATCTCCTCCGGCGCGTCGGTGAGGTCACCGTCCGGGTAGAGCTGCGGGCCCTCGGGCAGCAGACCGACCAGCAGGTCGGCGAGCAGCTGGATCTGGTCGCCGGACTTCGCGGAGACCGGGATGATCTCGGCCCACTCGGTGTTGGTCTCCTTGCCCAGCGCCTGGACCGCCAACAGGTGCTCGCCGAGCTGTTCGGGG
>JAZQNT010000466.1:0-7665 GCA_045627505.1 Nocardioides sp. | reverse complement strand
GGCAGGCAGAACGGTGGCGCCAATCCATGGCTGAGGGTTCCTCATTCCTGGGGTTTGGGGGGAGAAAGACCGCACGAACGGGCCTGTGGACCCGTCGCTACGTGTGTTGCACGGCGGCCTACCGAGTTGTCCGCCACAGAGTGCATACCAATGTCCCAAGTTTACGGCTCTTTCACAACCCTTTCGGGGCGTCACATGAGTCACAACTAGAGTTGTAATGTGACCGACTCTCCCGAAGACACGACGACCCCGCCCGTCCCCGAACCGAGTGGCCGGCCGCCCATGGCGCTGCTCGTGGCGCTGCTCGTCGTTTTCCTCGAGGTGGTCGTCCTGATCGTGCTGGGTGGGCTGGAACTGGCCTCCCTCAGCAGCGCCCGCGTGGTGATGGGGGTGACCACGGCCCTGTTCTTCATCCTGTGGGGCGCCGCGCTCGGCGCGTGCTCGTGGGGGATGTGGCGCCGGGTGTCGGCCGGTCGCAGCGTCGTGGTGCTGGGGCAGTTGATCCAGCTGGGCCTGGCCTGGAGCTACCGGGAGTCGACGCCCGGGCTGGCCGGAGCCCTCGGCGCCACTGCCGCGGTCGCCCTGGTGGGCATCTTCTGGCCGGCCAGCCTGCGCTGGTTCGAGGACGAGGACGCCGCGGACGACTGAGTGCGGCTCACTCCTCCTCGAGTGAGCGACGCATCTGCTCCAGGGTCCGGCTGAGCAGTCGGGAGACGTGCATCTGTGAGATGCCCACCTCGGCGGCGATCTGTGACTGGGTCAGGTTCTTGAAGAAGCGCAGCACCAGGATCCTGCGCTCACGCTGGGGCAGGCGCTCCAGCAGCGGCATCAGGGACTCCCTGATCTCCACGTGCTCGAGGTTGTCGTCGTCGACGCCCAACATCTCGGTCAGCGGGCTGGAGTGTTCGTCGTTGTCGTCCCCGGCGTCCAGCGAGAGCGTGGTGTAGGCGTTGCCGGAGGCGATGCCCTCCACGATCTCCTCCACGGAGCAGCCGATCGACTCGGCGAGCTCGGCGGGGGTGGGGGAGCGGCCCAACTTCTGCGACAGCTCGGCCGTGGTGGAGGTGATCTGGATGCGCAGCTCCTGGAGGCGTCGCGGCACTCGGATCGCCCAGCCCCGGTCACGGAAGTGACGCTTGATCTCGCCGATCACGGTCGGGGTGGCGTAGGTGGCGAACTCGACGCCGCGTGAGGTCTCGAACCGGTCCACGGCCTTGAGCAGGCCGATGGTGCCCACCTGGACCAGGTCCTCCAGCGGTTCGCCGCGGTTGCGGAACCGGCGGGCGCAGTGGTCCACCAACGGCAGGTGCAGGCGGACGAGCGCCTCGCGGTGGACGGCGTGCTCGGGACTGCCGGGCTCGCATGCCTCGAGTGCGGCGAAGAGTTCGGCACTCCGGGCCTTGGTGACCTCCCCGGGAGTGGGCGAGGTGCGCGTCGGGGCGGTGCGCGTCGGGTCGGTGGGCGTCGGTTCGGTGGGCGGAGACGCGGACTCGGTCATGGCTGGATCAGTCCAGGAGAGTCGAGCGGGCGCCGAGCACGAGTGTGGTGGTCCGGTCGGCGGTCCGCACCTCGCAGCTCTCGGAGAGCGTGCTGAGCACCTGCCAGGCGAAGGAGTCGGTGTCCACCGACACCGCCGGCGGGGACGGGACCACGAGCTCGACGTCGAGCCGCGCCTGACCGAGGACGAAGGTGGCGTCCAACGTGGGCACGGTGGTGGTTCCGGTGTCGGCGATCGGCAGCAGCAGTGCGCTGGCCTCGCCCACCGCGATGCGCAGGTCCTCGATGTCGTCGACGGTGAAGTCGAGACGCGCAGCAAGCCCTGCTGCGGTGGTGCGCAGCACCGAGACGTACGCGCTCTGGGCGGGCACGCTGAGGGTGACCTGCGTCGGCTCACCGGTGGCGCTCTGGGCCATTGCCGCTCCTCCTGTTGTGACGGGTCTGTCGTGACGCCGCCCCGACCCTATGCGATACCCCACACCGATCGGCGCCGGAGGAGCAGATCTGGGCGGGCGCGCCGCCCGCGCTGGAGGGTCGGGCCGGAAAGGGGGTGTTGTCGTGGGGCTCTCCACTGCTCCAGACTCCTGTGCACGGCGTAGCACCGGGAGGGGCCGTGAGCACCCAGGACGAGAGCACCGAGGCCGAGTTCGAGCGAGCCTGCCGCCATCGCGCCGAGACGGCCCAGTGGGTCCTGAACACCGTGGGGGAGGCGGTGTTGCACGCCCTGCTGCTCGCCCTCGTGGTGGCCCTGGTGTGCACCTTCTGGGTCGGGCCGCTCGGTCTGCTGCTCGGGGTGGTCGTCTTCGTGTGCAGCACCGCACTGGTCCTGGGCAGGGCCGACGTCCCGGGGCGGCTCAGGTCGCCGGGGCGTGACAGGGACGCTGGGTGAGCGCTGGCTGAGTGAGCGGTGCCCAAATGCCACTGGACGCCGTCCCGGACCGCAGCGAGTGGCTGCTGGTCCGGGCGGCGCCCAGGCGCTTCGGTCCGGGTCAGTGACCAGGGAACGAGCCTCAGGCCTTCTTGGTCTCCCAGAAGATCTCGGCGATCTCGTCGATCTTGGCGAGGAGCTGGTCGGCCACCTCGGCGTCGAGGGCGCCCTTGGTGCCGCCGGCGCCGGCGAGCTTGGTGGCCTCGTTGAAGAGGGTGTGCAGGTTCGGGTACTTCTCGAAGTGCGGGGCCTTGAAGTAGTCGGTCCACAGCACCCAGAGGTGGTGCTTGACCAGCTCGGAGCGCTCTTCCTTGATGATCAGGGCGCGGGTGCGGAAGTCGGCGTCGTCGGAGGCCTCGACCTTGCCGATCAGGGCCTTGATCGACTCGGCCTCGATGCGAGCCTGGGCGGGGTCGTAGACGCCGCACGGCAGGTCGCAGTGCGCGGAGACCTCGACGGTCGGGGCGAAGATACGGGAGAACATCCGTTTTCCTCTCGGTCGTTCTGCGTTGACTGGTGGCTGAGACACTACTCGCCGTGAGCGGTGAGGAGAGCGGCGGCAGCCCGCTGGTGGGACGAGCGGCGCTGGGACTGGCGGTGGTGGTGGGGCGTTCGATGGAGCCCACGCTCAGCGCCGGCGACCGGCTCCTGGTGTCCTACCGGCGTGCGCCGCGGGTGGGTGACGTGGTTCTTGTCCGTTTCGTGGACGGCACCCTGGCGGTCAAGCGGGCCGTCGAGCGGCGCGCAGACCGCACGGGACGCCGTGGCTGGTGGGTGCTCAGCGACAACCCGGCCGAGGGGGTCGACTCCCGGCACCGGGGCGTGGTGGTCGACGAGGCCGTCGTCGGGGTGGTCCGGTGCCGGGTCTGGCCGCGTCCGCGCCCGGTCGGGCAGCGTTCAGGCAAGCGGGAACGGCGGGGGAATCTGTCGCCCGGTGAGTGAAACGGCGTTCCGTCCGTCATGTGACGAACGTCCCACTGGTGCGGTGGTCAACCGTGTGATGATCGGGACATGGTCGCTCCACCACAACAGTCCTCGCGCCTCTTCTTCGGCGACCCGGTCTTCGACCTGCACCGGGGCGGGAAGATGGAAGTCGTGTCCCGGGTCGAGCTCGCCGACGCTGAGGGGCTCTCCCTCGCCTACACGCCCGGGGTGGCGCGTGTGTGCACCGCGATCGCCGAGGAGCCGTCGCTGACCCAGCAGTACACGTGGGTGCCCAACGTCGTCGCCGTGGTCACCGACGGCACCGCGGTGCTGGGGCTGGGTGACATCGGGCCGGCCGCTGCGATGCCCGTGATGGAGGGCAAGGCGGTCCTGTTCAAGCAGTTCGGCGGGGTGGACGCGGTCCCGATCTGTCTGGCCACCACCGACGTCGACGAGATCGTGGAGACCATCGTCCGGATGGCCCCGTCCTTCGGTGGCATCAACCTGGAGGACATCTCCGCCCCTCGGTGCTTCGAGATCGAGGCGCGGCTCAAGGAGGCCCTCGACATCCCCGTCTTCCACGACGACCAGCACGGAACGGCGGTCGTCGTCCTGGCTGCGCTGAAGAACGCGCTCCGGGTGACCGGCCGTACGCCCGCGGAGACCCGGGTGGTGGTCTCGGGGGCAGGGGCCGCCGGGATCGCGGTGGCCAGGATCCTGCTGGGCGCCGGGATCAAGGACATCGCCGTGCTCGACCGTCAGGGCGTCCTCAACTCCGAGCGCCCCGACCTGACCCCGGTCAAGGCCGAGATCGCCCGGGCCACCGCTGACCACTTCCTGCGCTCGGGTGACCTGGGCGACGCGATGAAGGGGGCCGACGTCTACATCGGCGTCTCCGGCGGCACCGTTCCCGAGGAGGTCGTGGCGTCGATGGCCGAGGACGCGATCATCTTCGCGCTGGCCAATCCGCACCCCGAGGTCCACCCGGACGTGGCGCACCGGCACGCGCGCGTGGTCGCCACCGGACGCTCGGACTTCCCGAACCAGATCAACAACGTGCTGTGCTTCCCGGGCGTGTTCCGCGGGGCCTTCGACGTCCACGCCACGGCCATCACCGAGGGGATGAAGCTGGCTGCTGCGGAGGCCTTGGCCGCACTCGTGGGCGAGGACCTCCACGAGGGCCACGTCATCCCCTCCCCATTCGACCCGCGGGTCGGCCCGGCGGTGGCCGCGGCGGTCGCGGAGGCCGCCCGGCGCGACGGCGTCGCACGGAAGTAGTCTCTGCCGCATGTTTGCCGTCTACGCGTCTTCGTTCGCCGCTCGCGACGCCGCCGACCCGCTCGGCGGACTCGTCCTGGGTGAACGTCCTGAGCCCGTGGCGCCCGAGGGATGGACGACCGTCACGGTCAAGGCCGCCTCGTTGAACCACCACGACCTGTGGTCGCTGCGGGGCGTGGGCCTGCGCGAGGAGGCGCTGCCGATGATCCTCGGCTGCGACGCCGCGGGCATCGACGAGGACGGCAACGAGGTCGTGGTGCACGCCGTGATCTCTGACCCCAGCTGGACCGGCGACGAGACGCTCGACCCGAGGCGCTCCCTGCTCTCCGAGCGCCACCAGGGCACGTTCGCGGAGAAGGTCGTGGTGCCGCGCCGCAATGTGGTGCCCAAGCCGGAGTCGATGAGCTTCGCCGAGGCGGCCTGCCTGCCGACGGCCTGGCTCACCGCGTACCGGATGCTCTTCACCCAGGGCAACCTCAAGCCCGGTGACACGGTGCTGGTCCAGGGTGCCGGTGGCGGCGTCGCCACGGCCCTGATCACCCTGGCCCGTGCCGGCGGCCTCACCGTGTTGGCCACCTCGCGTGACGAGGCGAAGCGCCAGCGCGCCCGGGAGATCGGGGCCCACCAGGTCTTCGAGTCCGGTGCCCGGTTGCCGGTCAAGGTGGACGCGGTCATGGAGACCGTCGGTCGTGCGACCTGGTCGCACTCGATCCGCTCGCTGCGGCCCGGTGGCAAGATCGTCATCTCCGGCACCACCTCGGGGCCCCAGCTGGACGACGCAGAGCTGACCCGGATCTTCTTCCTGCAGTTGCAGGTCATCGGCTCCACCATGGGCACCCGCGACGAGCTCGCCGCCCTGGTGCGTCTGCTGGACGCCACCGGCACTCGCCCACTGATCGACCGCGAGCTCCCGATGTCGCGGGCCCGTGAGGGTTTCGCCGCGATGGCGCAGGGCGACCTCTTCGGAAAGATCGTCTTCACCCAGTGAGTCCCCGTACCCACGTCGTCACCGGCGCGGGAGCGGGCATCGGCCAGGCTCTCGCCCGGCTGCTGCTGAGCCGTGGGGACGTCGTGGTGACCCTGGCGCGCTCACCGGAGAGGGCCCGGCAGGTGGAGGCAGCCCTGGTTGGTGCCGGGCCGGGGGAGGTGGTCGTCCACGTCGCCGACCTGGGGGTGGTTGCCCAGGTGGAGGCCGTGGGCAGGGCGATGGCCCAGCAGCACGACCGCCTGGATTCCCTGGTTCACTGCGCCGGAGTGGTTGAGCTGGGGCGTGTAGAGTCAGTGGAAGTTTCCACGTGGCAAAACCAGTTGAATGTGAATCTCACCGCACCTGCGCTTCTTTGTCGGGACCTGATTCCCGCGCTTCGTCGCGCGCGTGGCACCGTGGTGATGGTCAACTCCGGTGCAGGCAAGGTCGCCAACCCCGACTGGTCGGGATACGCGGCCTCGAAGCACGGGCTGCGCGCCCTCGCGGACGCGTTGCGCGCGGAGGAGACCGTTCATGGCGTGAGGGTCACCTCGGTGTACCCGTCGCGTACAGCTACAGACATGCAGGTGAAGGTCCACCTGCAGGAAGGCCGTGCTTACCAGGCGGCCGACTGGATGCAGCCGGAGTCAGTGGCAGCGTCCTTGCTCCACGTGCTCGACCTGCCGGTCGATGCCACGATCCCGGACCTCTCGATCCGGACGTCACCGTCGCCGTCCTGATCACCAACCGAGGCGTCAAAGGCGCCGCCGAGGTGACCACCGCTCCGGCGTGAAAGATCACGCGCATCCCTTGCACGACATGAAGAGAGCCCCCCATGAAGTCCTTGCATCCCGCCCTTGAACAGGTCTATGCAGACGTTCTTCGTCGCAACCAGGGTGAACTCGAGTTCCACCAGGCTGTCTACGAGGTCCTTGAGTCCTTGGCTCCGGTGGTCACCAAGCGCCCCGAGTACGTGGACGCCTCGATCATCGCGCGCATCTGCGAGCCGGAGCGCCAGATCATCTTCCGCGTCCCGTGGACGGACGACCAGGGCCGAGTCCACATCAACCGTGGGTTCCGCGTCGAGTTCAACTCCGCGCTCGGTCCGTACAAGGGTGGCCTCCGCTTCCACCCGTCGGTCTACCTCGGCATCGTCAAGTTCCTCGGCTTCGAGCAGATCTTCAAGAACGCCCTCACCGGCATGCCCATCGGTGGCGGCAAGGGCGGCTCGGACTTCGACCCCAAGGGTCGTTCCGACGCCGAGATCATGCGGTTCTGCCAGTCGTTCATGACCGAGCTGTACCGCCACCTCGGTGAGTACACCGACGTCCCGGCCGGCGACATCGGCGTGGGTGGCCGCGAGATCGGCTACCTCTTCGGTCAGTACAAGCGCATCACCAACCGCTACGAGTCCGGCGTCCTCACCGGCAAGGGCTTCAGCTGGGGCGGGTCGCAGGCTCGCACCGAGGCCACTGGTTACGGCACCGTCTTCTTCGCCCGCGAGATGCTCAAGGCCAAGGGCGAGTCGTTCGAGGGCAAGAAGGTCACCGTCTCCGGTTCCGGCAACGTGGCCACCTACGCCGTCCAGAAGGTCCACCAGCTCGGCGGCACCGTGATCGCGATGTCCGACTCCTCGGGCTACGTGGTCGACGAGCAGGGCATCGACCTCGACCTGATGCGTGAGATCAAGGAGGTCGAGCGCGGACGCATCTCCGAGTACGCGGAGCGCCGTGGCTCGCACGTGAAGTTCGTCAAGGGCGGCTCCATCTGGGACGTCGAGGTGGACGTGGCCCTGCCGTGCGCCACCCAGAACGAGCTCGACGAGCTCGCCGCGAAGACCTTGGTCGCCAACGGCGTGAAGTTGGTCGCCGAGGGCGCCAACATGCCGACCACCCCCGGCGGCATCGCAGTGTTCCGCGACGCCGGTGTCGGCTTTGCCCCGGGCAAGGCCGCCAACGCCGGTGGTGTCGCCACCTCCGCGCTGGAGATGCAGCAGAACGCCTCGCGCGACTCGTGGCACTTCGACTACACCGACGAACGCCTCGCCCGCATCATGCGCGACATCCACACC
>JAZQNT010000465.1:0-2417 GCA_045627505.1 Nocardioides sp. | reverse complement strand
TCGAGGGCCACACAACTGGCGAGCGCCTCAGCGGTCCGCTCACGGGCGAGCCGGTTGCCCTCCACCGCCGACTCCAACAGCCGCAGGTGGGTCCGGTGCAGCCAGAGCCGCAGCGGGGTGTCCCCAGCCTGGGTCACGCCGAAGGAGTCCAGCTCGACGCGGCGCGAGCGCGCCTCCTCCTTGCGCTGGTGGAGGTCGGTGATCGGCTCGAGCAGCTCGAGCTTGCGCTCCTCGGTCCGCATCGCCGAGTAGGCGGCGTCCAGGTCGTCGAAGTGGTCCACCGCGCGGTCGGCCGCGGCGTAGGTGGCCGGACGCTCGAGGACCATCTCCTTGTAGAGCTCGTCGACGCTGCGGACCTGGTTGCCGGCCTGGATGCGGGCGAGCAGGCGCAGCGCCTTCGCGCCGTCGCCGTTCGCACCGATCCCCAGGCGTGCGTGCAGCACCGCGGCGAACTCGGCGTAGGTCCGGTGCACCCGGATACCGGGGAAGAGCTTCTTCAAGGTGTTGGCGTGGAAGCGCTCGGGAACCGCCACCTCCACGTTCTCCAGCGCCAACGGCCCCTCGAGGGTGGCCAGCTGCATCTGCACCTCGCCGGAGCGGGTGGCCCGCCGCGGGACGTAGTAGGTGCGCAGCGCGGTGAACTGGCCGCCGTGGTCGCTGACGAAGGTCATGGCCACCGCGCCCCAGGTGTCGGCGCCCTTGCCGCGCAGCAGCTTCTCCACCGGACGCCCGGTGCGCGGGTCGTCCACGACGTCGACGGCGCCGCGCAGGTAGGACAGCAGGTTGCGCTGCCCGGTGGAGCGCGCACGACCGGCCACCGCATCGTTGGAGGCACCGTTGAACTTGGTGTCCGACGGCATCATCAGCGCCGTGTAGGCGTCCAGCACGGTGGACTTTCCGGCGCCGGAACCGCCGGAGATCATCGTGGCGTCCCCACCCAGCGGCACCCGGGTCAGGCCGGAGAAGCCACCCCAGTTGACCAGCTGCATGAGTTGGGCGCGCCACTGCATGGTGTCGTCGCTGGGGGTGGTGACCACCGCGGAGTCGAAGAGGCCCTCACCCACCTCGCCCACCTCGTCAGCGCCGTCCTCGGGGAAGTCGTGCTCGGTCTCGAGGCTGGTCATCGCATGTCCTCGTCGTCCTCGGTCTGCGTGTCGTCGGTCCGGGTGCCCGGCCCAGCGGCGTCGTTGGTGTCGTCGACGTCCCACTCCTGCCCGAACAGGTCCTCGGCGGTGCGGGGGGCAACCGAGCGGGCGGCGTTGGCCCGATGCAGGGCGGCGAGCAACTCCTTGAGCAGCTCCAGGGGGAGCAGCGGCTCGACGGCTTCGCTCACCTCGTACCGGTCGTCGGTGCCGGTGGCGATCAGGAGACCGGCCTTGGCGACCGAGGCGATGGCGTTGCGCGCACGCTTCTCGTCGCCCGACTCGTCGGTGGCGTGCGGCGGCCGGAAGCTGGCGACGTGGTCCAGCACGTCGTCGACGTCCACGAAGACCTTCGTCTCACCGTCCGCGGCACCCGCGCGCAAGCGGTCGCGCAGGTGCACCAGCACCAGGGTCTCCTCGCGCGACCAGGCGGTGTCGTGCAGCAGGGTCGGGAACTTCGCACCGGTCTCGCTGCTGGCCTGCCTCTTCCAGGCGACCTCCCGCTCCCGGTCCACGTGCAGCTCCAGGAACAGGTCGTTGAGCCGCGAGCGCAGCACCGACTCGTGCTCGACCAGGGCCCGCCAGTCGCGGGGGTGGGTGCGGGCGGAGATGAAGCGCTGCTTCAGCAGGGCGACCAGGGCGTGCCGCTCGACGAACTCCAGGCTGCCCTCGTCGCCCTCGAACAGGGACACCGACGCGGTGTCGTGACTCTGCCTGTCGTGGAGGTCGCGCAAGAGCTCCTCCGCCTCCGCCCGCTCCTCAGCGGTGGCCGCGAAGGAGTCGACGGGTGCCTCGTGGGCATCCAGCCGATCGTCGGAGAAGGAGTCGGGCAGGTCGTCGGCCACGACGGTCTCGTCCGGGGTGTTCAGGTCGCTCATGCGTTGGCCTCGTGGTCGGGAAGCGGGGTGCTGACGTCTGCGGCGCGGGCCGGCTCGGTCCCGGGGTCGGGGCCCACGCTCGGGGTCGCTGCGGGGAGCGCTGTGCGGGGAGCTGTGGGGAGCGCTGTGGGGAGCGCTGTGTGAAGCATGGTGCGGGGCACGGCGAAGGCGCGCTCGGTGCCGTCGTGCCGGTGCGCGGTGAAGAGCTCGACGGCGCCCCCACCCAGTTCGGCACCACCCGGTTCGGCACCACCCGGTTCGGCACCGCCCAGTTCTGCACCGTCCGGTTCGGCACCGCCCGGTTCTGCGCCGCCTTGGGCGACCCATCCCTGTTCAGCGGCCAGGTGCAGCAGACCGAAGATCTCGACCGGACGCCGCAAGGACGGCTCCAGGGTGG
>JAZQNT010000464.1:0-3436 GCA_045627505.1 Nocardioides sp. | reverse complement strand
TGTCGAAGAAGTCGGCGAGCAGCAGGGAGAAGACCAGCAGCAGCGCGGCCAGCACGCCGCCCTCGATCGAGGAGAACGCGCCGAAGAGGTTGAACTGGAACAGCGTGCTCAGATCGGGCAGGCCCCAGTCACCCGAGAGATCGGGCTGGTTGAGCGCCCATCCACCGGGGTTGTCGACGGAGGAGCCGGGGTGGAACAGGCGCTCGACCACCACGGAGAGGATGGTGGCGACCACGATGCCGAGCAGGATCGCGCCGGGCACCTTGCGCACCCACAGGGCGATCATCACCAGCAGGCCCACGCAGAAGACCAGCACCGGCCAGCCCTGCAGGTGACCGTCGGCACCGAGCTGGAGCGGGACCGTGGTGCCGAAGTCATCGGGGATGCGGGTGACGAAGCGGGCGTCCACGAGACCGAGCAGCGCGATGAACAGGCCGATGCCGACCGAGATCGCGACCTTGAGCTGCTGGGGCACCGCCTTGAAGACCGCCTTGCGGAAGCCGGTGAGCACCAGGACGAGGATCACCAAACCCTCGAGGACCACCAGGCCCATGGCGTCTTCCCAGGTGGAGTTCCGGGCGATGTTGTTCGCCACGAAGGCGTTCAGGCCCAGACCCGCTGCCAGCGCGAGCGGGAAGTTCGCCACCGTGCCCATCAGGATGGTGAGCAGCCCGGCCACGAGGGCGGTGGCCGCGGTGATCGCCAGGAAGCCGCCACCCTCCACCGTGCCGCCGCCCAGGTAGTGCCCGGTCGAGTCGGGCGTGTTGGCGAGGATGATCGGGTTGAGCACGACGATGTAGGCCATCGCCAGGAAGGTCACCAGGCCACCACGGACCTCCTTGGCCACCGTGGAACCGCGCTCGCTGATCTTGAAGAAACGGTCCAGGCCGCCTGTGGCGGGGGGTGCCGTACTACCGGTCGAGTTGCTCACGCGCTCAATGTTTTCACGCCGGGCACAGTGCCGCCCACACACCCCGGAGGTGTGGACGGCGTGATCTTCGTCAGACCGAGACCGGCGACCGCGACCCACCGCAGGTCGCCCACGCCCGCTCGCTACGGTTGGCGCGTGGAGCACTACGACCCGTCGCACGAGACGTTCCCCGACGCCTCCCCCCGGACCGCCCCCGGCGGACGCCGGCGGAAGACGGCCGGGCCAGGACCCGAGGCAAGCGCCTTCGGAGTGCCGCCGCAGGCACCGGTCGTGGTGCGCGTGGCGCAGGTGGCCCCGGTGGACGTCGACGGGGTGCGCACCGTGGAGGTCGGCACCGCGGTGTGGGGGCTGGCGCTGGTGATGCTGCTGCCGTTCTACGGCTGGCTGCAGGAGACCGGACGGGTCTGGTGGATCTGGACCTGCTGCGCGGGGCTGGGCCTGGGCCTGCTCGGCATCGAGTACTGCCGACGCCGACGCGACCGCACGGCCGAGCTGACCCGGCACAGCGTGCTCACCACCGGGGCGCGGCGCCGACGACGGTGAGCGTCGGCCGCAGACCTCAGAAGGTCTCGCGGGCCTCGGAGTACGAGTCGTAGACGTGGTCCGGCAGGGGTACCGGCTGCTGCTTGCGGGCCAACTTCACCTCGGAGTGCGCACCGCACCCGTGGTCGAGGGTGACCACACGGCCGTCGTCGTTGGCGTTGCCGTTCGCACACACGCCGAACATGGAGGCCAGCGGACCGGCGAGCCGCACCAGGAAACCGCAGGAGTAGCACTGGTCGGGGGCCTGCTTGGCGATCGGGGCTTCCGGGCCCCCGTCGCCGTCGTGCCACCGCTGGGCCGCGAGGTCGCGGCCCTCCTCCGAGAGGGTGCGGATCCGGCCCAGGCCGAGCTCCGCGGCGACCGCACGCACCTGACCGCGGTCGACGTCGCTGTCGTCCTCGCCCACGAGGTAGGTGGGGACCAGTCGCGGGTCGTCGTCCTCGACCGGGAGCAGGTCGCCGGGCGAGAGGTCACCGGGCTGCAGACGCTCCTTGTAGGGCACCCAGCGCGGCGCCACGATCGCCTCGTCACCGGGCAGCAGCACGACCTCGTCGACCGTGACCTGCTCGGAGTCCTCGACGCGCGTGACCGTGACGGCCCAGTACCAGCCGCCGTAGCCGGGGTGGGTGTTGGCGAAGACGTGGGTGGCCGTCAGGCCCGCCTCGTCCAGGACCGCAAGGTGCTCACCGACCTGGTCGGCGGGGGCGCCTTCCAGCAGGGCGGCACGCGCGATCTCCACCGCACCCACGAGGACGGTGTCGGTGGCGGGAGGCAGGACGAGGTTCACGCCGGAATCATGGCACGCGCCGCCGGACGCCCCCAAGACCGGCCGGGTGCCGGGCGCGGCGTCCTGCTCCGCGCCGGCCCCGGTGTGGCTGCTCAGACGTCCAGCTCGTCCGCGAGGGCACGCAGCAACTTGGCCGTGCCACGGGCGGTCTTGCCCTCGGGGTGGCGACCGTGGCGGTACCCCTCCCCCACGGAGTCGAGCAGGCGGATCAGGTCCTCCACGATGGGAACCATCTCCTCGGGCTTCTTCCGCGCGGCATTGCGCTGGTTGCGGGCGACCGACGGGGCGTCCAGGACGCGCACCGCCAGAGCCTGCTCACCGCGGCGCCCCTGGGCGATGCCGAACTCGACCCGGGCTCCCGGCTTGAGGGTGCGAACGCCTTCGGGCAGCGCGTCGGCGTGCACGTAGACGTCGGGGCCGTCAGGGTGGGACAGGAATCCGAAGCCCTTCTCCGCGTCGAACCACTTCACCTTGCCAGTGGGCACTTCACACACTCCTCGTGCAGAGTCCGCGGCCGTTCCTCGGACGTCGGAGACAACCTGTCCGGAGACAATATGCGTTGCCACCTGTGCTGGCCATTCGTTCACTCGCCCCGCCCCCTGGCGAGCGGCCCGGGCCCGTCCCTCAGAGCGGCCCGACCCGGAGCGACGCACCGTCGCCCAGGTCAACGGTGTCGCCCGGCGCGAGGGACAACGGCGCACCCGGAACCAGGGTGATCGGCTGGCGGCCGGACCGCCGCACGACCGAGCCGTTGGTGGACCCCAGGTCGACCACCATCACCGATCCGGCTTGGGGCCCCACGCCCGGATAAAGCTCCAGGTGATTGGCCGACACCTCGCCCAGCGGGCTGGGCACCGTGACGGTCCGTGCCTCGGGGAAGGCCGAGGCGGACTCCATCGGCGCGCGGCCGACCACCACCGGACCCACCAGGTCGAGCACCAGCCCGTGGGCGAAGGTCATCCGCGCCACCGGCTGCACCCTGGTCGGGACCGGCGTCGGCGGATGCGCAGCGCCGCCAGGAACCACGACCTCGGTCGGGGCGTCCTCGACCGACATGATCACGTCGGTCCACCGCTGGTCGGCGCAACAAGATCGGCACGGTGCGCATCAGCCTCGTCGACCAGGCCGCACGCGAGTCCGACGCCCCCGAGGGCCGGCGCGACAGCCGTCAGGAC
>JAZQNT010000463.1:0-2814 GCA_045627505.1 Nocardioides sp. | reverse complement strand
ACGATCCGACTTGGCGGAGAGCCGTCCGTGCAGCGGGTGCACCTCGGCGTCCACGCTGGCGAGGCGACGCACGGTCGCCTCGACCTCCGCGACCCCCGGCACGAAGACCAGGACGTCACCCTGGTGCTCGGCGAGCGCCCGCCGCACGGTCGCGGCGACGTGGTCGTGGAAGGCCGGGGTGATCCCACGTTCGTCGGTGCGGCGCAGTCCCGCGGGCAGCGGACACCACACCTGCTGGACCGGGTGCAGGGCGCCCGGGACGCGGACCACCGGCGCTGCGTGGTCGCCTCCCGCGATCAGGGCGGCGGTCTTCTCGGCCTCGACGGTGGCCGACATCGCCACCAGCGCCAGGTCCTCGCGCAGATTGGCCCGGATGTCGAGGAGCAGCGCCAGCGTCAGGTCGGCGTCGAGGTGGCGCTCGTGCACCTCGTCGAGCACGACCGCCCCCACGCCCGCGAGCTCGGGGTCCTGCTGAAGGCGCCGGAGCAACAGGCCGGTGGTGACCACCTCGACGCGGGTGTTGCGACTGGTGCGCCGGTCTCCGCGCACGGAGTACCCGACGGTCTCCCCCACCGGTTCACCCAGCAGGTGCGCCAGCCGACGGGCGGCAGCGCGGGCGGCGATGCGGCTGGGCTGCGTGACCACGACCCGCCCCTCGACGACGCCGGCGATCGCGGGTGGCACCAACGTCGTCTTGCCGGTGCCGGGCGGTGCGTGGACCACCGCGACGCCGCGGGTGCGGAGCGCCTCGTCGAGAGCAGCCAGCCCTGCGGTGACCGGCAGGTCGGGCGGTGCGGCGAGCAGGGTGCGCAGCGGGTCGGACACTCCTGAAGTCTGCCTGACGGGCCCGCCGAACCAGATCGAGGAGTAGCTGAAGGGCATCCACACCGCCAGGACCCATCAATTCGGGCGATCCGGAGTTGGGCCACGGCTGAGTCGCGCAGACTTCGTTCCACGACCACCAACGCCGAAGGCTGCACCTCATGCCCCTCACCGACCCTGCCGAGGATCCCCCGGCCGACGAATTCAAGCCCCTGGTCAGCGCGCGTGAGGCCCTCTACGCGTCCTTGGGCGATCGCTGGGTCGAGCTCGCCGAGCCGCGTGCCAACCAGGCGCTGGCGCTGTACTCGCGCGAGATCGTGCACGTGCCTCTCGGGGTGACTGCGGCCTCAATGATCATGTTCAGCACGCTGGAGGCCATCGGTGCCTGGGCGGTGGCGCCCGCCGCCGCAGCGGGCGCGGCGATCGTGTTCACCGGCTTGTGGGCGAAGTCCGGCCTCCGGTCTCCCGGAATCCCGGACTCCCTTCGTGCCGACGTGGCCCAGGCACACGAGGACTTCCGCGCTGCCCTCTCCGCGCTCGGGTCCGCGGACACCTCGGTGGACGTCATCATGGCGGTGCGGTCGTTCGAGCCACGCATGGACGCCGCCATGGGCACCCTGTTCGACCCCGGCGCCGACCACCGAGCCCGGATCCTGGCCACGGAGTCGGTCCTGGCGATCGGCTCGCGCACGTGGGCGCTGACGACGCTCACGGAACGGCGCGCGCAGATGATCGAGGCGGCCCTCGCCAGCGACGTCGGGTCGGCCTGGGACATCACCCCTGCGACCGCTGACTTGTCACTCCTTGACTTCACCGAGATCGAGTCCGTCGGGACCACCATCTCCCGCGAGACCCTCGCCATCGCCTCCGCCATCGCCAAGGCCACGGACGACGAGGACGTCTCGTGAGCTCCCGCCGCAACGTGTACGGCCCACGGCGGACGCACCGGGCCTGAGTCGGGAGCTCGGGAAGCGCTCGGTGGGTGCGGAACCACCCTCCGCCACACGGGACCTGTCCGGCGATCACCCCAGCTCGTCGGCCAGCACCTTGGCCTGGCTCAGCGCCACGTCCTTGGTCGCGGTCAGCAACGTCACCTGGCCCTGCGCCCGCAAGGAGCGCAGCGTGGCCAACTCCTCGGCCCGATCGTCCTGGGCGAGCTCGGCGCGGTAGCGGCGCACGAACTCCTCGTGCTTCGCCGGGTCGTGCCCGTACCACTCGCGCAGCTCCGTCGACGGCGCGACGCCCTTGAGCCACAGGTCCACGTGCGCCTTCTCCTTGCTCAGCCCCCGCGGCCACAGACGGTCGACCAGGACCCGGGTGCCGTCGTCGGCACCGGGCGCGTCGTAGACCCGCGCGGTCCGGACGCTGGGCGGGCTCATGCTGCGATCCTCGCACCGCGTGCCGAGCAGGACCAGTGCTGCGCGACCGACGCCACGCAACGATCAGCCCCCTTGACAACTTTCTTTGTCAGGCGAACCGTGGCAGGTATGCACGACATCGAGGTCATCGAGAGCACGGCGGCAGCCGCCGCCGCGCTGGATCCGGTCCGGGCCCGGCTGCTCGACGAGCTGACCGCGCCCGCCTCCGCCGCAGGGCTGTCCGCCCGGGTCGGGATCGGACGCCAGAAGGTCAACTACCACCTCAAGGCGCTCGAGCGGCACGGGCTGGTGGAGCTCTCCGAGGAGCGCCGGCACGGCGGCATCACCGAACGGGTGCTGCAGGCCTCGGCCGCGTCCTACGTCGTCTCGCCGGCAGCACTCGGCGCCAGTGCCGCCGACCCGGACGCCCAGACCGACCACCTCTCCGCGGGCTACCTGGTCGCACTGGCCGGGCGGCTCGTCCGCGAGGTCGGCGCGATGGCCCGCCGGGCCGGAGCCTCGGGTCGGCGACTCTCGACCCTGACCATCGACACCGAGATCGGCTTCCGCTCGGCCGCCGACCGGGCCGCCTTCGCGGACGACCTGACCGCCGCGGTCCTCGACCTGGTCGCCC
>JAZQNT010000462.1:0-2324 GCA_045627505.1 Nocardioides sp. | reverse complement strand
CGTCCACCAGGTGGTGCAGCCCGGCCAGGGTCACCAGGCGGCCGATGCCCCGCCCCTGGGCCTCCGGCGCGACGCCCACCACGTAGACCTCGCCCAGACGTCGGGAGTGCTTCTTGGTCCAGTGGAAGCCCAGGGTTCCGGCGCCGTTCCTGGGGGTGGCCATGATCAGGCCCTCGGGGTCGAACCACGGCTCGCGCATGCGGGCGGCGAGGTTGAGCACGTCCATCGACCCCTGCTCGGGATGGTGCGCGAAGGCCTGGGCGTTGACCCGCAGCAGTTCCTGGGTGTCCCCTGGGCGCTCGCCGAAGGAGTGCAGCTCGACGTCGTCGGGCACCACGAGCTCGGGGAGCGGGACTGCGTCGCGGCCCACCCGGCGACGCATCACCCACAGGTCGCGCATCCGACGCCAGCCGAGACGCGCGGCCAGGGCGGCTGCGGCCGGGTGGTTGCCGTGGCTCCAGGCGCGGGACAGCTCCGGGCGCTGCCGCAGCATGGTCTCGGCCATGGTGGTGGCCAGTCCGTGGCCCCGGAGCGGCGGGTCGGTGACGAGCACGAGCTCCTGGCCCAGGGCCATCCCGACGCACCCGCCGCGGACGATCACGTCAGCGGTTCCGGCGTCGAGCGCCATCTGCGCGGCCTCGTCCCAGGGGGCCGCCCCGTCGGTCTGGGCGGCACGTGCGGCGATGGCCTGGATGCTGGGCATGTCAGAGAGCCTATTGCGACTTCAGTGACCTGTGGGACTCCCGACCCGGCCGAACTTGCCCCACTTCAGGAGGAGGTGGGCGCGGACTCCTCCGAGGACCCCTCTGCCGAGGACCCCTCCGTCGAGGTCTCCTGCACCCGTTCCTTCTGCACCACGAACCGGTAGCCGACGTTGCGGACGGTGCCGATCAAGGTCTCGTTCTCCGGGCCGAGCTTCGCGCGCAGGCGTCGGACGTGCACGTCGACGGTGCGGGTGCCCCCGAAATAGTCGTAACCCCAGACCTCCTGCAGCAGCTGTTGGCGGCTGAAGACGCGTCCGGGGTGTTGGGCCAGGAACTTCAGGAGCTCGAACTCCTTGAAGGTGAGGTCGAGTGCTCGACCTCCGATCCGGGCGGTGTAGGTGGCGTCGTCCACCACCACCTCGCCGGTCCGGATCACGTGCGCCTCCGGGTCGGCCGCCTCCTTGGCCGCGGCCAGCCGCCCGACGGCGAGGCGGATGCGGGCGTCCAGCTCGGCCGGGCCGCAGGTGTGGAGCACGACGTCGTCCATGCCCCAGTCGTGGGCGACGACGGCCAGGCCGCCCTCGGTCACAACGAGAATGACCGGCACCTCGGCGCCGGTCGTACGGATCAGGCGACACAGGTCGCGGGCGTGGGCCAGGTCCTGGCGCCCGTCGACCAGGACGAGGTCGGACTCCGGGGCCTCCAGGAGCGCGCTGCCCTCGGCGGGCAGGATCTTCACCTGGTGACCGAGCAGGGCGAGGCCGGGGAGCACGTCCGCTGACGGCTGCAAGGCGCTGGTCAGCAACAACAGGGTGCTCATGGACGCCTCCTCACAGGCTCGGGGTGTGCGTCAGGATATCCGCCCGGCGCCCTCTGCGTGTGCGGACGTGTCCAACCGGCGGATGCTTCCGGCGTGACACGCGTCGTCGCGTGGGCCCGCGTGCCGTCAGGAGTGCCGCGCTGCAGCTGGGGGAATGGACGCGGGGAATGATGGCGTGAGGAGTCGCGTTGGGGGTGTCTGTGAGCGTGGGTCAGTGGGTTCTGGTCGTTGCGGTGGTCGTCGCCGTCGGTTTCGGTGCGTGGCGCCGCGTGACGGACGGGCGGTTCGCCGCTCCGACGGACGGGACACGCGCAGCGGTGGGCGGCACAGGGACCGAGGGCCGGGGCCCGATGGACGCGGTGGATCCAGCGGATGCAGCCGATGCAGCGGGCGCGGTGAGCGCCCCGGGCGGGCACGAGCGGGTCAGCCCCGCCGAGACGATCACCTCCGTGGTCGCCGGTACCCCGTTCGCCGACGAGCTGGGGGAGCGCGCCACGTTCCTGCAGTTCTCCAGCGCGTTCTGCGCCCCGGGCCGGGTCACCCGGCGCACCCTGGGGGAGGTCACCGACCTGATCCCCGGCGTCGCGCACGTCGAGGTGGGCGCCGCAGGGACCGAGGGCCGGGGCTCGATGGACGCAGCGGATCCAGCGAACGCAGTGGATCCAGCGGACGCGGCCGATGCAGCGGGCGCGGACAGCGCGCCGCCGGGCGGGGACGAGCAGGTCAGCCCTGCCGAGGCGGTCGCCCCCCTGCTCGCCGGCACGCCGTTCGCCGACCAAGTCGGAGGCCAAGCGGTCTTA
>JAZQNT010000461.1:0-5004 GCA_045627505.1 Nocardioides sp. | reverse complement strand
CGGCGTAGGAGGGCACCTCCGCGATGATCGCGTTCACCGCCGCGTCTGCAATGTGTGGCAGTGACTCACGCATCAGCTCCGCGACCCGGGGGTCGAGGTGGAGGTCGGACATCGCAGTTCCTTCGCCCTTGTTTGTACGTCGTGAACAATCCTAGGGGAGTCAGGGCCACTGCCCTCGGTCATCTTTGCTGATCTCGAACGGCTTCTCGGATTGCCATGCGCCGCACCCCCGAGTCCGAGCGGGGCGTGCCTGGTGACCCGCCGGTTGTGATCCGTATGTCATATATTGGGTACGAACTGGCGCTCTCTCCCCCGTTTCTTGTTCACAGACACTAAGAATTGCTGGTCCGATTTACTAACTGGGGTCGAGAATTCTCGCTCAGGACGCAGCAGACTCGTCAACATGACCGCTACTGCATCCGAGTCCGTCACCCCGGCAGCCCCTGCCGCCGCCGTGGACCCGCGCGCCAACTCCGGTCGTAAGCCGCGCCTGCGCGACAACCTGGTCCGGTTCGCCGAGGCGGTCACCACGCCGCTGATGCCGGCCGACTACCTCGACCTGTTCGCGCCCCTGCGTCCCGGCGCCGAGCTGCGCGGCAAGATCGTCAGCGTCCAGCCCGAGACGGCCGACGCGGCCACCATCGTGATCAAGCCCGGCGCCGACTGGGCCGGCCACGTTCCCGGCCAGTACGTCCGGGTCGGCATCGACGTCGACGGCGTCCGGATGTGGCGCGCCTACTCGCTCACCCACGGTCCGCGTCCCGACCGCAACATCGCCATCACCGTCAAGGCCGTGCCCGACGGTGTGGTCTCCAACCACCTGGTGCACCGCTGCCCGGTCGACAGCGTGGTCCACCTCGAGCCCGCCGCCGGTGAGTTCGTGCTGCCCGACCCCAAGGGCGGCAAGTTCCTCATGGTCACCGCTGGCTCCGGCATCACGCCGGTGATCGGCATGCTGCGCAACCTCTTCCCGGTCGCCGACTCCGGCCCGGTCACCCTCGGCCGGAGCAAGGACTTCGACATCGTCGTGGTCCACGTCGCCCCGTCCGAGCCCGACTCGATCTTCCTGTCCGACCTCAAGCAGCTCGACGAGGCCGGCAAGATCACCCTGGTCGCCCGCTACGACGACGTGCACGGCGTGCTCGACGTCAACGACCTCGACGCCCTCGTTCCCGACCTCGCCGAGCGCACCACCCTGGCCTGCGGCCCCGGTGGCCTGCTCGACGCCCTGGCCGCGCACCACGCCGAGCGCGGGCTCGACCTGGTCGTCGAGCAGTTCCGCACCGGTCGGGTCGACGCCGGCGAGGGCGGCACCGTCCACTTCGAGAAGTCCGACGTGACGCTCGACCTCGACGGCGCCACCACACTGCTCGACGCCGCCGAGGACGCCGGGATGCTGATGCGCTCCGGCTGCCGGATGGGCCTGTGCATGGGCTGCCTCGTCCCGCTCGAGGAGGGCACCGTGCGCGACCTGCGCAACGGCGCGCTCACGTCGGCCGTCCCCGGCGAGTCCGGCACCGTCAAGATCCAGACCTGCATCTCCGCCGCGGCCGGGCCCTGCCGCATCAGCAAGTGACTGCCCGCCCCACCATTCCACTCGGAGGAGAACGATGACCGTCATCCAGAACAAGGACACGAACCCGATCGCGCACCTCTCCAAGGAGGACATCGCTGAGATCGGGCGCAAGCTCGACGCGATCCGCCAGGAGGTCATCGACTCCCGCGGTGCCGCCGACGCCGCCTACATCCGGCGCGTCATCGCCACCCAGCGCTACCTGGAGATGGCCTCGCGCGGAGTCCTGCTCTTCTCCAAGTTCCCGCCGGCCTGGATCGTGGGCACCGTCGGCCTCTCCGTCTCCAAGATCCTCGAGAACATGGAGATCGGCCACAACGTCCTGCACGGCCAGTGGGACTGGATGCGCGACCCGAAGATCCACTCCTCCACCTGGGAGTGGGACAACGTCACCCCCTCGGAGGCGTGGAAGCACTCGCACAACGAGGTGCACCACACCTACACGAACATCGTGGGCAAGGACAACGACCTCGGCTACGGCATCATGCGCGTCGACGAGGACCAGAAGTGGTACCCGATGTACATCGTGCAGCCGGCCTGGAACTTCATCAACGCCTGCTTCTTCCAGTACGGCATCGCGGCCTACGACCTCGAGCTCGGCAAGAACCTCAAGAAGCCCAAGGACAAGCGTCCCGAGGGCTTCGCCGACGAGGTCAAGAAGGTCAAGACCAAGATCCGCAAGCACATGACCCGCGACTACGTGATTCACCCGGGTCTCTCGTTGGTCACCGGCTCCGCCCTGGAGACCATGGCCGCCAACCTGGTCGCCAACTGGGTCCGCAACGTCTGGACCCACTCGGTCATCATGTGCGGTCACTTCCCCGAGGGCGTCGAGACCTTCGAGAAGGAGATGCTCGACGAGGACGAGTCGCGCGGCGACTGGTACATCCGTCAGATGCTCGGCTCGGCCAACATCTCCGGTTCCAAGGCCATGCACATCATGACCGGAAACCTGTCGCACCAGATCGAGCACCACCTCTTCCCCGACCTCCCGTCCAACCGGTACGCGGAGATCCGGGTCAAGGTGAAGGCGCTGTTCGACGAGTACGACCTCAACTACTTGGAGCGTCCGCTGGTCCCGCAGGTCTACTCGGCCTGGCACAAGGTCTTCCGTCTCTCGCTGCCCAACGGGTTCCTCGAGACCACCACGGTCAAGAACCTGCCCAAGCAGCTCGGCCTGCTCACCAAGATGGTCACCGGCGACAAGCGCACCCGCCGGGTGCTGCAGAAGCACCTCGACACCATGGCTGCCCGCAAGCGCGCCAAGGTCGCCAAGGACGAGGTCACCACGGCCGCCTGATCCCGACGGACGTCCGCGTCCGCCGCACACCTCGAACGCCCCCGTGGGTTGCCACCGACGGGGGCGTTCGTCCGTCCGCTCCGGTGGCGACGTGCCCGCGCCCGTCTGCGGTCGGGCTGGTCTGCGGTCGGGCTGGGTCTGCGGTCGGGCTGGTCTGGACCGAGTACGCATGCTCAGGCAGGGGCGGCGCGTCGTCGCTAGGTTCGACGGACCGCGCGCCGCCGGAGGCGCCGCGGACGGATCTCGGGGGTGGAGATGACACGGATGACGGCTGCCGGCAGAGCAGCAACGAGTTCACTGGTGCTGACGCTGGCGATCGCAGGTGGAGTGACCGGAGCGGCGCGGGCGGAAGCGCCGGGGGTGGAGACCGCGGCTGCGGCTGCGCAGACCGGGACCGGGACGCTGAGCGGGCGGATCACCGTCCCGAGTGGGGGCACCCTCCCGCGTACGACCCTCGAGGTGCTGGGTGTCCCGGCCGCCGGTGGCTCGAGCCTGGGGTGGGGGAACCCTCGCCTCCTTGTCGACGTCGCCCCGGACGGCACCTGGCGGCTCGACGACGTGCCTCCGGGGCGCTACGTCGTCAAGGTGCTGCCGCTCATCCACGACTGGGCCATCCAGTACGTGAGCCGCACCGCCGGGGTGGGCTCTGCGATCCGGGACGAGGCCCGGCAGGTCGACGTGAGGGCGGGACAGCGAGTCAGCGGACTCAGCATCCGTCTGGTTCGCAACGGCTCCCTCGCTGGTCTCGTCCACGTCCCGAAGGGCACCGACGCGACGACCGTGCTCGTCGATGCCCACGTGTGGCAGCCGGACCCGTACGTGCCGGGCGGTGGTCACTGGGAATGGGTCGGATACGAGTCCCGACACGCCACGGCGAGGGACGGCGCCTACTCCGTTACCCGGCTTCCCCCGGGGCGCTACCGGGTGCGCTTCTGGTCGCTGGACCCGAAACTGGGATCGGTCTGGTCCGGTGGTGCGGAGACGGCCCAGACCGCAGCCGACGTCGTGGTCGGCGCGGGCAGGGCCACGGTGCTGGACGCCGCCCTGCCCACCGGTACGCCGGTGCCGCCGCGCCCCCTGCCCAAGGCCAAGGTGAGGATGGTCGGCAAGCCGGTGGTGACGGGCAAGACGAAGGTCGGCCGCACGCTCAAGGTGTCCCGCGGCCGGTGGAGCCCGTCGAAGGTGACGGTGAAGTTCCGGTGGCAGACGAAGCGGGGCAGCAAGGCGGTCAACGTCCGGGGCGCGACGAAGGCCAAGCTGAGGCTGACCAAGAAGTTCAGGGGCAAGCAGGTGCGGGTGAAGGTGACCGTCTCGGCTCCCGGGCACGCTCCCCTCACCCGCGTCACTGCGTGGAGGAGAGTCCGCTGAGTCCGCTCGCCCAAGGGGGGCGCGGGACGAGCGGTACGGCACGAAGAGGGCGTGACGGGCCTCACGTCGACGGGTCATGGCGTTCCCCTGCAGGTCAGAGCGCCACCCCGATACGGTCGCGCTGTCAACGGAGTTCGAGGGGGACGAACCGTGTCGATCAGTGCTGTGCCCAGACGCCGCTCGTGGCTGCCCGCCGCGGCGGCACTGACCCTTGTCGGCGCGCTGGTGGCTCCGTGGACGGCTCCCGCCACGGCCCCCCGGGCCAGCGCTGCGCCGGGAACCGCCATCAGCGGCACCGTCGCGCTTCCCCCCGCCACCGAGACCGGCGACGTCGCCGTCACCCTGGTCTCCTTCGGCAACCGCGGCAACCTGCGCACCGCGGCACCTCTCGATGACCGTGGTGGATACCGGTTCGACAAGCTTGCCGCGGGCGATTTCCGGCTGGAGTTCCGCTCCCTCAGCGGTGACCTGGTCCCCCACATCGACGCGGGCTGGAGGAGCGCCACCACGCGCTTCACGCTCGCGTCGGGTGAGGCAGCGGTCCACGACGTACGCATGGTGCGTTCGGCATCGGTGGCCGGCGTCGTCAAGCTGCCCGAGGGCTCGCCGTCTCGGGTCGGCGTGGCGTTGCACTTCGCTGACGATCTGGGTGGGTGGCGTTCGGTGAGGCACGCTGAGGTCGGGGCCGGTGGCCGGTACTTCTTCGACGGCCTGGGACCTGGCAGGGACCGGGTCCTCGTCATCCCTGAGGGTCTTGCTCTGG
>JAZQNT010000460.1:0-4772 GCA_045627505.1 Nocardioides sp. | reverse complement strand
CTATTGTCTGCCTAAGCCCGCTTGGCCCCCGACTTTGGCGTCCGTCGAGGCCCCCAGCCACCGCTGACGCTGCTTGGCCTCGTCGTAGAGCCGCGCGTTGTCGACGGCAACGCCGGCGGTCGCAGCCAACGCGGCGACGAGCTCCTCGTCCTCCGCACTGAACTCGCCCTCGTGCGGCGCTGCCAGGTACAGGTTGCCGAGCACCTCGTCCCCGACCCGGATCGGCACACCGAGGAACCCCTGCATCGGCGGGTGTCCGTCGGGGAAGCCCACCGACCGGCTGTCCTCGATCAACGCGCCCAGCAGACCCTGGCCTCCGGGCAGGTCTCCGATGGTCGCGCCCGCACCGCGCTCCAACCCGACGTGGACGAACTCCTCCAGGCCGCTCCCCCCGGGCCGGACCACTCCCACCGCCCCGTACGGTGCGCCCACGAGTTCGCAGGCCGTCTCGACGATCCGGCGCAGCACGGTGCCGAGGGCGAGGTCACCGATCACCTCACTGTTGGCCCGGAGCGGGGCGGGCAGCCGGCGCTGGGCATCGATCACGCCTTGGGCGTGCTCGATCATCTGGCCCAGAAGTTCGTCCAGCTCCAGGCGTGCCCCCTCAAGAGGCGCGGGCGCTGGTTCGCCGGGCGAGGTGCGACGCTGATGCTCCACCCCAACGACCATACGTCCACGCGCCACTGCGCACTACCCTCGTCAGCCCCCGCTCAGGACCTCGCGTGACCAGGCTCGGGCACGCCTCGTGGGTCCACCAGCAGCACCGGCGCCACGGTGTCGCGAAGCACTGCGCGCACCACCGGGCCCAGGTGCGACCCCAACGGGAGCCGGGGGTCGTGCCGGCCCAGGACCAGCAACTCGCTGTCCTGCCCGGCAGCCACCAGCGCGTCCGCCGCGTGGGCGTGACGCGCCTCGATCGTCACGGTGACCCCACGCAACTCGTCGGCCAAGGTCGTGAGCTCGGCCCGGATCTCCTTGGTCGCCCGGCGCTCCAACCGCTCGTCCTCCTCCGGGCTGATGACGACGAAGCCGTACGGCTGCTCGAGGCTCCAGGTGTGCAGCACGGTCAGTGGCGCTCCTCGACTGCGCGCAGCCGAGGCTGCTGCGCGCAGAACCTCGCGGCTCTGCGCGGCCTCGTCTATCCCCACCACCACCCGCGAGGCGGAGGGCGGAGGCGTCCACCCGGACGGGACGGAGGCCACTGGTATCCGAACCCGCGCCGCCACCCCGCTGGCCACCGACCGGGTGATCAGACGTTTGGCGGCCGAGAGCTCGCGGTGCTGCAGCACGACCATCCGGGCGTCCGTGCTCAGTCGCACGAGGGTGTGGACGATCCATCCGCTCCTGAGCTCCGTCGTCACCGGGACCTGCCCGGACACCAGGTCCGTTGCGCGTTCGAGGACGGCGTTGAGCAGGCCCCGTCCGGCCACCACCAGGTCGGTCTCCACGACCACCGCCGAGCCGGGGCCCTGAGCCAGCTCGTGGAGCACGTGCACCAGGTGCAACCGCGCCCCGGCACGGACCGCCTCGTCGGCGGCGAAGGCGAGCGCGGCGTCGACAGGGTCATGGCCGACCGCCAGCACCACGGGGTGGTCCTGCTCCGCCATGCCTGCCTCCGAGGTGTGCTCGTCCGTGCTCTCCACCCTGCAGCGCACCGGAACCGACGCCTAGGGTCCAAGTGCCTGATCGGCCCTGCCCCAAGGCCTTGCTCAGACAGCCAGGGCCTCGCCCGGAGGGCCAACGTTCACGCGGCCGGGAGCGAGTCTTCACGCCGGGTCGCGGCGGCTCGGGACCTGGAGACCCAGCGTTGCCGTACGGCAACCACGATCCCCGGAACAGCCGCTAGCGCGGCAGCGACCAGCGCCTCCTGGATGCCGATCGTCTCGGTGCCCACGAGCCTGCGCAGCGGCTCCCACACGATGGCCGCCACCAGCAGCAGACCCGCCAGGACGACCGCGAACTCCAGCCCCCGTGTCCGCCACCCGGCCCCGTCGCGCGGTGCCCGGAGCGCCAGCGCGGGCCCCAGTTGGGACAACCCCAGGCACAGGAACACCAGGGTCTGCTGTTGGCCCCCGTCCTGCATCTGTCCGGCGACCAACGACACGGCCGTGATCAGCGCCGCGGTCCAGACGATCTGGCTCACCAAGCCGCCGAGGACCGACTTCTCGGGGGACGGCGAAGGGCGGTGCATGTCCGCCGGGTCAGCCGGCTCGCTGCCGAAGGCCACACCGGGGAACCCGTGGGTGACCATGTTGATCCACAGAATCTGCCCCGGCGTGAGCGGCAGCGGCATGCCGATCCAGGGAGCGACCAGGAGCACCAGCACCTCGGCGAGACCGCCCGAGAGTCCGTACCGCAGGAAACGCCGGATGTTGGCGTAGATCCGACGCCCTTCCTTGACCGCGGTCACGAGTGTGCGCAGGTCGTCGTCGGTCAGGACAAGGTCGGCGGCCTGCCGAGCGACCTCCGTTCCGCGTTGACCCATTGCCACCCCGATGTCGGCGTGCCGCAGGGCAGGCGCGTCGTTGACCCCGTCCCCGGTCATCGCGACGATCGCGCCCCGCTCCTGCCACGCCGCGAGGATGCTGACCTTGTCCTCCGGCCGGGTGCGGGCGTACACGCCGATCGCCTCCACCCTGGCGACGTGCTCTCCCCGGGCCACCTCCTCGCCGGTGGCCACGCCGGGAGCCTCGGCGGTGAGGGTGAGTTGGTCGGCGATCGCCCGGGCGGTGGCTGGATGGTCACCGGTGATCATCACCAGCCGGATGCCGGCCGCACGGCACTCCTCGACCACCTCGCGCGCCGAGGCGCGGGGCGGGTCCACGAACGCGACCAGGCCACGAAGGGTGAGTCCTGCCGGGTGGTGCAGGTCGGGCACGGCTTCATCCACCGGTGCGTCCGCAATGGCCAGGAGCCTGAAGCCCTGGGCAGCGAGTCGTTGCGCCTCGTCCAGAGCCGCTTCTGCCTGCGCCTGCTGGCCGGTGAGCGGCAGCACCATCTCGGGCGCGCCCTTGCACACCACCAGTCGCCGCCCTCCGTCGGTGTGCAACGTCGTCATGCGCTTGGTCGCGCTCTCGAACGGCGCCTCGTCGATGCGGCGCCACTCGTCCAGCACCTGCAGGGCCTCAGGCGTGTGCTTGGTGGCCGCGACCAGCAGTGCGCCCTCCATCGGATCGCCCACGACCTGCCACTCCCCGTCCGCGGGACCGCCCAGACGGGCGTCGTTGCAGAGCACCAGGTCGCGCACCAGGGGCTCCAGGTCGGAGTCGTCGACGTGCTCCGCGAGCGGCTGGAGCGCTCCGGTCGTGGCGTAGCCGAGCCCCTCGACGGCCCAACGGCCGCCCGGGGTCCAGATCTGTTGGACGGTCATCCGGCCCTCGGTGAGCGTTCCCGTCTTGTCCGTGGCCAGGACCGTCACGGAGCCCAGGGTCTCGACCGCGGGCAACCGGCGCACCAGCGCGTGCCGCTGCGCCATCCGGTGGGCTCCGAGGGCCAGAGCCACCACCACGACGGCAGGCAAGGACTCCGGGATCGCTGCCACCGCGAGGCTGACCGACAGGATCAGCACGTCGGTGAAGTCCTCGCCCCGGAGCAGCCCCAGCACCGTGACCAGGACGGCCACCCCCAGCACCATCCAGACGAGTTGGCCCGAGAGCCGGGAAAGCCTGACCTGCAACGGGGTGGCGGCGACGCCGGCCGCGACCACTGCCTCCGCGATGGCCCCGAGCGCGCTCTTCGCGCCCGTCCGGACGACCGTCCCCTGCGCCCGTCCCCGGGTGAGCACGGTGCCCGCCAGCAAGTCGTCCCCGACCGAGCGTGCGACCGGGACCGACTCCCCGGTCATCGCGGACTCGTCCACCTGGACCCCGGGCGTCTCGGTCACCCGGAGGTCGGCCGGCACCACGTCCCCTGCGTCCATGCGCACGAGGTCGCCCGGCACGAGGTCGGCGGCCGGCAGGCGGGACAGCGTGCCCACGCGGATCACCGTCGCCGTCGGGGCACTGACCTGCTCGAGCGCGTCGAGCGCGTTCGCGGCCCGCACCTCCTGGACCACACCGATGGCGGTGTTGACGCAGACCACCAGGAGAATGATCGAGGCGTCCGGCACGTCGCCCAGTGCGAGGACCACCACGCACGCTGCCAGGAGCAGCAGGATCATCGGGTCCCGGAACTGGTCGCCCACCCTCCCCAGGAGGGTGCGACGCTGACCCCGGGCGACCAGGTTGGGGCCGTGGCGGGACAGCAACTCCTGAGCCTGCTCCTGGGTCAGCCCCGTCTGCGTACCCTCTTCAGGCTCCTGCGAGCTGGCCATCCCACCCCCTCGTCGGTCCACCCGGGCGACTGGACACCTCCCCCAGTGCACCGCGCACGAGCCCGCACGCACAGGGCCCAAGGTCCCCGGCCTGCTCGCCTCCACGGACGCCTGCGCCGGAACGTGGCCGAACGTCCCACGACACTGGGGTCGGAGGACCGTTCCGGCCCGACGCGCCCGGCTCGATGCTCGAAACATCCCTTGGCCCCGGCACACCATGCAGCCACCCGCCCGGGCGTCCACTCTCGGACGGAGGACCCGATGCACACCACGACCTGGCACATGCTCGTCAACATCTCAGAGGAGGACGGCAGCACGCGGGCCGAGCGGGTGCTGCGCACCGATGCGGGAGCCGAGTTCCGGCTGTTCGGGCGGGCCCTCTGCCTCCCCGGCGACCGCGACGTCCCGGAGATCGGTGACGAGCTTGCCGTGTCCCGCGCGCTCTCCGGGTTGGCCCAGT
>JAZQNT010000459.1:0-1523 GCA_045627505.1 Nocardioides sp. | reverse complement strand
CACCTCGGCGACCGGCTCGGGTGGTACCGGAGCCTGGTCGACGACGGACCGACGACCGCGACCCAACTCGCGGAGCGAACCGGCACCCATCCGCGGTACACCCGTGAATGGCTGGAGCAGCAGGCGGTGACCGGACTGCTGCAGGTGCGGGCCGACGGCGAGTCGGAGAGCCGCGTCTACGGGATCGACTCGGCCACGGCCGAGGTGCTCACCGACCAGCACAGCCTCGAGTACCTGTCCCCGATCGCCCGGATCATCTGCGCGGTCGGCCCGGCCCTGCCACGGCTGCTCGACGCGTACCGGACGGGCAGCGGGGTGAGTTGGGACGACCTCGGGGACGACGCCCGCGAATCCCAGGGCGACGCCAACCGTCCGTGGTTCGAGCACCGCCTGGCTCAGACCCTGGCCGGGGCCGGGGACCACGTGCACCAGGCACTGAGCCGTCCCCAAGCCCGGGTACTCGACGTGGGCTGCGGCCACGGCTGGTCCAGCATCGCGCTGGCCCGGGCCTACCCCGAGTGCACCGTGCAGGGCATCGACATCGACGCCCCGTCCGTGCCCACCGCATCGGCCCACGCCGAGGAGGCCGGCGTGGCGGACCGGGTCACCTTCACCTGCGGGGACGCCGCGACCCTGCCCTCCGACACCTTCGACGTGGCGTTCGCGTTCGAGTGCGTCCACGACCTGCCACGCCCCGTGGAGGTCCTCGGCTCGGTCCTGTGCTCCCTCACCCCGGACGGTTTCCTGATCGTGATGGACGAGGCCGTGGCCGACGAGTTCTCTCCGGACGGAGACGACCTCGAGCGGTTGATGTACGGCTACAGCCTGCTCATCTGTCTGCCGGACGGAATGTCGAGCCCACCGAGCGCCGGCACCGGGACGGTGATGCGGGAGTCCGTGCTACGCGGCTATGCAGCCGAAGCTGGGTTCACCGAGACGGTGACGCTTCCCACCGAGGAGTTCGGGTTCTGGCGGTTCTACCGCCTGCAATGACGTCGGGCGTCTCGACAAGGTGGGGCCGAGCCACGCGCCCCGCTGGTGGCCGAGGAGGCTGCGCCTGCCCCGCGGAGACGCAATGCGCTGGCCCTGCCCTCACCGCCGGGGGCGGGTCGTGTTCGTGCGTCGGGTGGCCGGCGCGCTGCGCGGGTCCTCGGGCCAGGCGTGCTTGGGGTAGCGCCCACGCAGGTCGGAGCGCACGCCCGGGTAGCCGTTGTCCCAGAAGGACTCCAGATCTGCGGTGACCGCGGCCGGACGGCGCGCGGGTGAGAGCAGGTGCAGCAGGAGCGGGACGCGACCGTCCGCGAGCTTCGGCACCGACGTCCAACCGAAGACCTCCTGCAGTCGGACGGCGAGCACCGGCTGCTCGGCGGAGTAGTCGATCCGCACGTTCGAGCCGCTGGGGACCTCCACCCGCTCGGGCGCCAGCTCGTCGAGCCGGCTCGCCTGCTGCCACCGCACCAGCGCCCTCAGCGCCGCGGTCACGTCGATGCGGCGCAGGAAGGCGGGTCGTAGCCATGTCGTTC
>JAZQNT010000458.1:0-2153 GCA_045627505.1 Nocardioides sp. | reverse complement strand
GGTAGCCCACCGCGCTGGCCGTTTGGGCCACACTCGACGCCCCGCCCTGGAGCATCCGGGCCGCCACCTGCAGCCGCCATCTGACCAGGTAGGCCATCGGCGGCACCCCGACGTAGGTGGTGAACCGCCCCACGAACGACGACCGCGACATCTGCACCTCCCGGGCCAGGAGTTCCAGGGTCCACGGCTCGGCGAAACGGCCGTGGATCAACCCCAACGCAGCCCCGATCTCCGGGTCACGCAGCCCGGCCACCCATCCGCGGGCGGTGGGGGGCAGCGAGGTCAGGTGCGCACGCAACGCCTCCAGGAACATCAGCTCCGAGAGCTTGGCCAGCATCGCTGCCTGCCCCGCGTCCGGGCTGTCGCTTGCCTCGATCGCCGCGTCCAGCACGCCGGGCATCCACTGCCAGCTCCGCGGGGAGACGGCCGCGTGCATCATGCGCGGCAGCGACTCCAGCAACGGGTTGAAGGGGCGCTCCTCGTATGCCAGGTAGCCGGACACGATCCGGCACCCCGCAGCTTCGCCGTCGCCGTCGCCGTCGGCCTTGCCCGCGAACGGCAGCGAATCGCTCACTGACCGGTAGGGCCGGGCGGAGTCGAGATGACTGCACATCCCGGGATCGGAGGCGAGGATGTTGGTGTCCCCGTCCGGAAAGATCAGCATCTCCCCCGCCCTGAGCAACTGTGCCGACTCGCTGTCGTCCACGGCCTCGACCCAGCACGACCCCGACATCAGGACGTGGAAGGCGATGACCCGCTCGGGGTCCGCAGCCATGTTCAGGGCAACCGCCTCGGTCGGCGGGCTCTGCGCGACGAACGGCGAACGCGCGTCGAACTCGAAGAAGACGGCACGGGTCATGCGCACGGCGAGAAGCACCTCGGACAGGACATCCATGGCTCTCCTCCGGACGATCGGACAGCTGCGCCGGACGAGCGGGCGGGTGGGACGTGCTTGCGGACGACCGGACAGATGTTCCGGTTGCTCGGGCGTTCCGAATGCGACCCGGTCCTTCTAGCGTCGAACTACATCTTCCTCCCACTACGGCGAGGAAGCGAGGGGGGAACAGACATGAACACCACCGCCACTGGCCCAACTCCGGAGGACGGCGAAGACCTGCGTGGCCTGCTGCGGGGTCCGCTGGTCACCCGCGACGACGACGCCTACGACGAGATGAGGCGGGTCTACAACGGGGCGATCGACCGGCGCCCGTGGGCGATCGCCCGCGTCACGGACGTGGCCGACGTGATCGCCTGCGTGGACTTCGCCCGGGGCCTGGGCCTGCCCCTCTCCGTCCGCGGCGGAGGACACCACGGGGCCGGCTTCAGCGTCGGGGACGACGCCCTGGTGATCGACTTCTCCGGCCAGCGTTCCACCACCGTCGATCCCGACGCACAGACCGTGCGGGTGGACCCCGGATGCACCTGGGGCGACGTCGACCACGCCACCGGCGCGTTCGGGATGGCCACCCCGTCCGGCTTCGTCTCCACGACAGGAGTCGCCGGGCTCACCCTCGGCGGAGGTACGGGCTACCTGACCCGCCACCTGGGACTGACCGTGGACAACCTGCTGGCCGCCGACGTGGTCCTCGCGGACGGCACCTTCGTCACCGCGGACGCGGACCGGCACCCGGACCTGTACTGGGCGCTGCGCGGTGGCGGGGGCAACTTCGGCGTCGTCACCTCGTTCACCTTCCGCTGCCACCCGGTGGGCGAGCGTGGTGTCGTCTACGGCGGCCCGGTCTTCTACGACCTGGCGGACGCTGAGCAGGTCTTCCGGTGGTACCGCGACGTGCTGCCCGGCCTGCCCGACGAACTGAACGGGTGGATCGCCGTGCTGGAGGTCCCCTCCGCCCCGGCGTTCCCGGAGGCGCTGTGGGGGCGCAAGGTGGTGGGGATCGTCTGGTGCTACTCGGGGCCGCACGACCGGGCCGACGAGGTCTTGGCGCCGGTGCGCGAATTCGGTTCGCCCCTGTTGGTGGGGATCCAGCCCATGCCGTTCCCGGTGCTGCAGAGCGTCTTCGACCCGCTGCTCCCCACGGGACTGCAGTGGTACTGGAAGGCGGACATCTACGAGGAGATCCCGGACGAGGCGATCGCCCTGCACCAGCAGTTCGGGGCGGCCATCCCCACCTCCCTCTCGACGGTGCACCTCT
>JAZQNT010000457.1:0-6753 GCA_045627505.1 Nocardioides sp. | reverse complement strand
AGTTCGACGAGTAGGTGAGCGGCCAGTGGCCGCGGCTCGTCCGATCGGCGGTGTTTCTCGGGTGCAGCACGCAGGAGGCGGAGGATCTCGTGCAGACCACCCTGGAACGGTGCCTGCTGAAGTGGGCCAAGGTGTCGATGGCCGACGACCGGGAGGCCTACGTGCACCGGATGCTGGTCAACGGCTTCATCTCGTCGCGGCGCCGCCACTGGCACGGCGAGCGTCCCACCGAGGTCCTGCCGGAGACCGCGACGAACGACGTCACCGCGCAGGTGGACGAGGCCGATCGGGTCCGTCGGGCCCTGGATCAGTTGAGCCCCGAGCAACGGGCGGTGGTCGTGCTCAGGCACTACGCGATGCTGAGCGAGAAGGAGACCGCGCGAGCCCTGGGGATCGCCGCGGGGACGGTGAAGAGCCGGCTGTCCCGCGCCCTGACGGCGCTGGCCTCCGACCCCACGCTGCGCGAGGAGGAGGCGAGCCGATGAGTGAGGTGCCAGGGACGATGGACGAGCAGCGGCTGCACGCGCTCCTCGAACGAGGTGCCGCCCAGGAGGTCGGTCCCGCGCCGCTGGGCGCGATCCGGGCCGGTGCCGGTCGGCGCCTGCGCCGTCGGCGCGTGGCGACGGCTCTGGGGTCGGTCGTCGTGGTGCTGGGGACCGGGACCTCGGTGCTCGCGGTGACCGGGACGTCGCCGCAGCGGGTGGTGGACGCCCGGACCGCGGGCGAGGTGCCGGAGCAGACGGGCGGCCAAGCGACCGGGGGCGCGGACTCCACCTCGGATCTCGCGCCTGAGCCGGCCACCCCGGCGGCGATCGCGGCGGCTTCCCCCGACGAGACCCGGGACACGGACCCCGAGGACTCGACGTACACCACCGGGCTCCTCTCGGTGTCCGACCTGGCGGGAGGGTGGACCCTGACCGACCCTGACGGCGGCTCCGCACGGGGGGAGGTGCAGGTCATCCTCACCCCGATGGGACGGGACACCGTGCAGCTCGAGGTCATGGGGGACTGCGGCACCCACGCCGGCACCGCGCACCTCACGGCCGGCCCAGCGCACCTCACGGGGTTCGAGCTGAGCCTCGAGCGGGTGGAGCAGCGCGCGTCCGAGCCGGAGTGCAGCACCTGGCTGCGTTCGCAGCTGCTGGCGACCACGACGCTGGACGGGGACCCGCGCAGCGGTGAGCTCGTGCTGAAGGACGCCTCTGGCTCCTCGCGCCTCCTGGTCCGCAGTCGGGACTGACCCGGCAGCGTCCCCGACGAGGGGAGGATCAGCCGCGCCCCTCGAGCTCCAGGCGCGGGAGGCGCTCCTGGGCGCGGATGGCGAGCCAGATGAAGTCTTCCTTCTTCATCCGCAGGTCGCGCACCGGGACGAAGCCGATCTGGGAGACGGTGGAGCCGTAGCGCATGATCGCCATCAGGAACGGCACGGACTCGTCGTCGGAGACCGCCACGTCCACCTGCCAGGCGGTCATCACCCCGCCGTCGACCCGCTTGTCGGCCAGCCTGGTCACCTTGGTGCCGAAGGACTTGTCGGCACACCGGGCCAGCTTGTTCCTCACCCCGGTGACGAACTTCTTGGCGGCTTCGGTCGACTTCGTCCTGCCGACGGTCTGGGTGAGCCCCAGGAACTCGGGGTTCTTCACGTCCGGCAGGTAGAAGGTACGGGTCAGGTTGCGGGTGAATCCGGCGCCCGAGAACGAGGTCTCGTCACAGATCGTGGCGGCGGTGTTCTTGGTCGCCTTGGCCGGTTCGTTGCCCGACCACGGACCGGGCGCCTTGGTGATCGGCGGCAGGTCGAACTCGCTGACCATCCCGGGGACGGTCCCGGCGGTGGGGATCGTGGCCTGCTTGAGCTTGGGGGGCGCGGCACAGGTGCCTGCACCGGGCTTGCCACACTCCGCGTTCACCGCGGCCGCCAGCAACTGGCTGGCCACCGCGGCGCTCGTCTTCGCGGACTCGCTCACCGTGGTGACCACCCGCTGGCCGGTCCGGGCGACGCCCACGTGCAGCGTGCGGGGCGAGGAGAAGTGCTCGCGGAAGGTGTAGAGGACGGCCTGGTCCCCGACCCCCGAGACCTCGTCGACGCGGAGCAGCTGGGTGCGCTCGGCGTTGCAGGCCGAGAACCACGACGTGGTCGTGGCGAAGGTCTTGCTCGCGGACTCGTCGGTCGCGGAGAGCTCCACCATGGTGGCGGCGGTGGCCGGTGTGGCCTTCCCCGCCGCCTTCTCCGCCGCCTTCCCCGCCTGGGTGGACTGCGACTTTTCGGAGCCGGCCGCGCTGGTGAAGGTGCGCACCAGGGCCTGGCCTTCGGTGTCCGCGAACCTGGTCCGCTGGCACGGGAGGACGATTCCCTCCCCGGTGGTGTTCTCGTGCGTGGACGCCTCGCTCCAGCTGAGCGCGGGGTCGACCCGGGCGACCTGCGGGGCGGTGAGCAACGACGACGCCTCCAGCTTCGGCACGACCTGGGAGGGGTCGAGGCGGCTGGGACGCCGCTCGAAGCCCTGCTTGTCGAGCGCGGCGTCGTCGTTCGTGCCCTGGGCGACCACGGTGCCCGAGGCAATCACCAGGGCCACGGTGCCCAGCACCGCGGCGACGGTGTGGGCGCGGCGGCGGGCGGTGCCCGCGCGCCGGACGATGGAGGTGCGCGGCCAGCGACCCGTCGCCGCTGCGCGCAGCGCGTCGAGGTGGGTGCCCACCTCGGTGGGGGCGACGCCACGGTGCTGGACGAAGTCGGCCCCGGCGGAGGCCATGAGGTCCTCGGTCGCGGGGACGGTGAGCCCGATCTCGCGGGCCGCCTCGGTCAGCGGGACCGGGGAGAGGTGGGTGAGGACCAGGGCCTTGCGCTGGTTCAGGGTGAGCTTGTCGAGGGCGGCCAGCGTGGCGGCCACCTCGGCGGAGAGGTTCTTCTCCTTGTGCCAGGGCCGCACGGAGTGGCGGGCCCGGGCGCGCTTCCACACGTACGGGCGGAGCCAGGCCACCTTGTCGTCCACCCGGCGCACCTTGGTCCAGTGGTGCCAGGCGACCGAGAAGGCGTCGCGGACGGCCGATCGCGCGACCGCGAGGTCGCCGGTGAGGGCGTACGCCTCCACCAGCAGGTCGTCGCGGACGCTCCTGTAGAGGTCGTCGAACTCGTCGGGCTGGGTGCTCATGACGGCCCCACCCTACGAGAGGGGACCACACCGCGACACTTCGTCAGCAGGATCGGGCGGCGTGGCAGACCCGCCTGCCGATGTGCGAGCGGCGATGATGGAACCGACATGAGCACTTCCTTCCCTGCCTCCACGTCCTCCTCGTCCACCCGCCCCGAGGCCGCCGGTCGGGCGCCCAGCCGTCCCCGTCCGTCCTTGCTGGTGGGGGCGCTGGCCGGTGCCGGGGCGGCTCTGCTCGGGGTGGTCGTGTGTGCCGTGGTGGGGCTCCTCGGGTGGTACCTCAGTGCCGCCGGCGGGCACGGCGAGCCGCGGCTGGGCCTGCTCGTGGGTGCCCGGGGTTGGCTGGTGGGACACGGTGCCGGCTTCTCGGTCGAGGGCACCGCGGTGACGATGCTCCCGTTGGGCCTGACCGCCGGGCTCGCGTGGGTGGTGTGGCAGTCCGGGCTGCGACTTGGGGAAGCGGTCTGGGACCACGGCCCCGACGAGTACGCACGACTGGACGGTTCGCGCGACCTCACCGTTCCGCTGGCCCTGGCCGGTTTCGTCATGGGCTACCTGGCTGTGGCCCTGGTCACCTCCTCGGTCACGGGGGGTGCGGACTGGGAGCCGTCGACCGGTGCGGTGGTCGGCTGGGCGCTCTGCCTGTCGGGCCTGCTGGGTGGGGCCGGCGTGCTGCTCGGCTCGGGACGGGCCGAGCAGTGGGCGTGGTCGGTGCCCCTGGCCATCCAGGACGCGGTGTACGGGGCCGGCGCGCTGCTGCGTGCGTGGCTGACGATCAGCCTGATGCTGTTCGTGGTGGCCATGGCCGTCGGCATGGACGAGGCGGCGGACACCGTGCGCGCGCTGGAGACCTCGAACGGGGAGACCTTCCTGCTCGTGCTCGCGTGCCTCCTGGTGCTTCCGCAGGCGGTGCTGTTCGCCAGCGCGTTCCTGCTCGGCCCCGGTTTCGCGGTTGGCGCGGGCACGGCCGTGGCGCCCGGCGGCGTGGTCCTGGGGCCGCTGCCGTTGGTTCCGATCCTGGGCGCGCTCCCCGACGAGGGGACGACCTCGTCCTTCTGGGTGCTGCACGCTGCCGTGCCGGTGGTGCTGGCTGCGGTGGTGCTGGCGCGTCGTCACGCCCGGCTCGAGGTGGTGGGCTGGAACGCCTCGTTGCTGGCCGGTGCCGGCGCCGGACTGGGTGCGGCCGCGCTCCTGGGTCTGCTCACCTCGGTGGCCGACGGCGCGGTCGGTCCCGGGCGCATGTCGGAGGTGGGCGCGGATGCGTTTGCGGTGTTCACCGCCGCCGTGCTGCCGCTCGTCGGGGGCGCCGTCTGCGGGGCCGCGCTGGGCACCTGGTGGGCGCGTCGTGGCTGGGAGCCGGATGAGGCGGACGAGGTGGACGAGGCGGACGACGCAGAGCTGGACGCTGGCGCGGCGAGTGGGGCAGTGCCGAGTGGGGCAGTGTCGAGTGGTGCCGTGCCGAGTGGGGCAGTGTCGAGCGGGGCAGTGGTGATCCGCGGCTCGGTGCCCGGCGAGGAGTCGTCCGCGCGCGAGGTGCCCGCCGCCGTGGAGGCGCCGGAGGCAGAGACGGGGCCGGAGGAGACGGTGGAACTGCTGCTCGCGGGTGTCCCGGAGCCCGACGGCGACCAGTCGGCGCTTGCCGGCTTCACCGACGAGGCGCCCGTCGTCGAGGACAGCCAGACCGAAGACACCCGGGCCGACGAGCCCCAGGGCGACGAGCCCCAGGGCGAGACGTCCGATCGCGGCGTGCCCGAGCCGGACCGCCCCCAGGAGGAGCGCGCCGACGCCGAGGACGGCACCCCCGCCTAGACTCACGACCGTGCCGAAGCCCACCCGCTCTCCCGCCCGTCTCGTCGTCCTCGTGTCCGGATCGGGCACCAACCTGCAGGCCATCCTCGATGCCTGCGAGGACCCCGCCTACGGCGCCACGGTGGTGGCGGTGGGCGCCGACCGCCACGACATCGAGGGTCTGGCCCGCGCCGAGCGCGCGGGCATCCCCACCTTCGTCAAGCGCCTGGCCGACCACCCCACGCGTGACGCCTGGGACCTCGCACTCAGGCGAGCGGTGGCCGGGTTCGAGCCCGACCTCGTGGTGCTGGCCGGCTTCATGAAGCTGGTGTCCGCCGACTTCCTGGCGGCATTCCCGCAGGCCGTGGTGAACACCCACCCCGCCCTCTCCCCGTCCTTCCCGGGCACCACCGGTCCGGCCGACGCGCTCGAGTATGGCGTCAAGGTCACCGGCTGCACGCTCTTCGTCGTCGACCCCGGTGTCGACACGGGCCAGATCATCGCCCAGAGCGTCGTCCCGGTGGAGGACGACGACACGCCTGAGACCCTCCACGAGCGGATCAAGGTGGCCGAGCGGGCCATGCTCACCGAGCAGGTGGGACGCATGGTTCGCGAGGGCTGGACCGTCGAGGGGCGCCGCGTCCGCATCGGGTGAGTTCGCCTAGAATCGTCATTACACGACTGGCGCAGGTGGGCAACCACCGGGGAGTGACCCCACGAGGGGTACTGACGAGCATCGACCGCCTGGGTGCTCTCTCCACGTGACAACAACCCGAGGAGAAGCAGTGTCTTCCGTGCCCACCGCCCATGACCACGGGGCCTTCGGCGCCCATGACCACAGCGCCGACAAGCAGATCCCGATCCGCCGCGCGCTGGTCTCCGTCTACGACAAGACCGGTCTCGAGGGCCTGGTCAAGGGCCTGCACGAGGCGGGCGTCGAGCTGGTCTCCACCGGTGGCTCCGCCGCCCTGATCGAGAAGCTCGGCCTGCCCGTCACCAAGGTGGAGGAGCTCACCGGCTTCCCCGAGTGCCTCGACGGTCGGGTCAAGACCCTGCACCCGCGCGTGCACGCCGGCGTCCTGGCCGACCGCCGCATCCAGGCCCACGTCGACCAGCTCACCGAGCTGGGTGTCGAGCCCTTCGACCTGGTCGTGGTGAACCTCTACCCGTTCACGCAGACCGTCGCCTCGGGTGCCACCCCGGACGAGTGCGTCGAGCAGATCGACATCGGCGGCCCGTCGATGGTCCGTGCCGCCGCCAAGAACCACCCCTCGGTCGCCGTCGTCACCGACGTCAACTCCTACGACCAGGTCCTGGCCGCCGTCGCCGCGGGTGGCTTCACCTACGCCGAGCGCAAGAAGTTGGCCGCCGCCGCCTTCGTCCACACCGCCTCCTACGACGTCGCGGTCGCCACCTGGATGGGCACCGTCCTCACCGACTCCTCGGCGGACGCCGACGGCGTGGCTGACGGCTTCCCCGCCTGGACCGGCTCGACGTTCACCAAGCAGAACACGCTGCGCTACGGCGAGAACCCGCACCAGAAGGCCGCCATCTACACCGACGGCTCGGGCACCGGCCTGGCCGGCGCCGAGCAGCTGCACGGCAAGGAGATGTCGTACAACAACTACGTCGAAGGAGAACTACACCAATTGTAGCTCCACAATTTAATATGGTTGGAAAATAGCAAAATGAAAAAAATGTAAGACTTAGGATTCCAGAACCTAAAAACATCCAGATATCTTTAATTTTAATTTTTAATTTGTTTCTATCTACAATAATAAAATATAAAAATAGAAAGATAATGGAAATCCATGAT